>NZ_CABSQF010000008.1:0-149614 GCF_902479695.1 uncultured Phyllobacterium sp.
GTGGCGGACAATGAAAGCAGCGAAAATCCTGCATTTACAAATGAAAAGAGAGCGCATTGCGCCCTCTTTTCGCGTCAAAAACAATGGTTTCATTCAGGCCCAGGGCAATGAATAGGTCTTGATATTCGTGTAACTCTTCATGGCCTCGGAAACGCCTTCCTTATAGCCATTTCCGGAATCCTTGATGCCGCCGAAGGGAGACATTTCAATCCGATAGCCCGGGACTTCCCAGATATTGACCGTGCCGACCTGAAGACCCGCAATGTATTTCTGCATGCGGCGGAAATCATTGGTGCATACACCCGACGATAGGCCAAAGGCGGTGGAATTGGACAGCGCTATCAAAGCATCGTCATCATCCGGAGCGCGGATAATCGGGATGATTGGACCGAAGGTTTCCTCCATGACAAGCTCGGAAGCATGGGGCACGTGATCGACAACAATCGGCGGCAGCAAGGCACCTTGCCGGCCGGGATTGTAGAGGATATCGGCACCCTGTTCTGCCGCCATATGCACGCGATCTTCGAAGAGAGCTGCAGCTCTTTCATGAACAACGGTTCCAAGATCCGTCGAGCGATCCATCGGATCACCGAAGCGCAGTTTCTTCGCCCGTTCCAGCACCAGCGGCACGAACCGGTCAGCGACCTTCCCCTGACACAGGATGCGCTTGACCGCAGTGCACCGTTGGCCGGAATTCTTGGTCGCGCCGGCAACTGCAAGATCAGCGGCTTTGGCAAGATCATCGTCGCTCAGATCATTGAGGATGATGAGCGGATCATTGCCGCCAAGTTCCAGTACGGCGCGCTTATAGCCCGCCGTGCTGGCAATCATCTTGCCGACAGGAACGCCGCCGGTGAAGGTGATGAGCTCAATGTTCGGATTGGTGATCATTTCCAGGCCGATATCCGCCGGCCACCCGGTGACAACGGACAGCATTTCCGGTGGCAAACCGGCTTCGTAGAGAATATCGGCCAGCACTAGGGCGGTCATCGGCGTCAGTTCGGTTGGCTTGCAGACAACGCAATTGTTGGTGGCGATAGCCGGAGCAATCTTGTGCGACACCATGTTGAGCGGATGATTGAAGGGCGTGATCGCGGAGATCGCCTTCAACGGCTCACGCATGGTAAAGATTTTCCGCGCCTTGCCGTGCGGGGTCAGATCACAGGAAAAAATCTGACCATCGTCCTGAATGCACATCTGCGCCGACAGAGTAAATACATCATAAGCCCGGCCCACCTCGTAGAGTGAATCGGCTTTGGAGATACCCAGTTCCAGTGTGATCAGATTGGCGATCTCTTCCCTGCGGCTGGCAAGCGCTTCGGCGGTGCGAAACAATATCTGCTGACGTTCATAACGCGTCAGCTTCGGCGTGTAATTCGCAGCGATCTGGAAAGCTTGCCGCGCATGCTCCGTGCGGCCAGCCGGAACGGTACCCATCACGGCACCGGTATAGGGGTAGTGAACCTCAATCACATCGTCTGCATCGACCTTCCGCCCTGCAATGCGCATCGGCTCGTGCCGTACTTTAAACTCTGCTTCCACTTTGACCATGATCCTATTTCCCCGCGACTTACGCCAAGGCCGCGGCCATGGCGGCATAATGGAAGGCATCGAAATTGCGCAGCTCCGGAGCATTCGGCAGATCAGGCAATTTGCGGTTGACGATGAAGGGCACCACCTGCTCGGTCAGACCACCGTGCGAACGCAATGGCTCGTTCAATGCCGCAAGGTCATGACGGTGCTCGCTGGTGCCGAGCGTCTTGTTTTCCGTGGAAAGAAAGACAATGTCACCAATCCGATCATTGGGCAGTTCGAAACGCTCGCATGCAGCAGCATTGTCGAGCACCACGTCAATGCCTTCAATCTTCGCCAAACGCGCCATGATATCGGCTTGATCGGCTTCGTCCGGCAAATACGCGGTGGCGAACGAACCCAGTGCGCCGTGATGCACGACATAGGGGTCGGTGATCGGCAGAATGACGCGAGCGGCATCCTTACCCAGCCAATCGTCGAGCAGATCCTGAACATAAATAACGTCCGGCGATCCGTCCGCCTTATGCTTGGGCTTCATGCCATGGTCAGCCGTAACGACAATCGCCGCACCCAAGGTGTCAAGTTCAGCCAGGTATTTGTCGAACATCTCATAGAATGCATTGGCCTCGGGAACACCCGGTGCATATTTGTGCTGCACATAGTCCGTGGTGGTCAGATACATCACGTCAGGTTTGAAGGTTTTCAGCAGCTTGACACCGGCCGCAAACACAAACTCCGACAATTCCGCCGAATAGACCTCCGGGACAGGTCTGCCCAGCCATGCCGACGCGTTGTCGATACCGTGCTCCGCCTTGGTTGATTTGTCAGACTTTTCTGACGAGAAGCAGATTGCGCGATCCTCATCGAACGCCAGACCATGGCCAAGCAAGGCACGTAGCTTATCCTTCGCCGTGACGACAGCCACGCGTGCACCGGCATCGTAATAGGCTTTGAAGATGGTCGGCGCACGCAGGAAGCGCGGATCGTTCATCATCACTTCCTTGCCCGTCTCGCGCTCGTAGAGATAATTGCCGCAAATGCCGTGCACAGATGGCGGGCGCCCGGTGGCAATCGACATGTTGTTGGGGTTGGTAAAGCTCGGGATGACGCTATGGGCCATGCGAACAGTGCCCTTCTCCTTGATTTTGACCAGAGCCGGCATCAGCCCCGCTTTGATCGCCTCATCGAGATAAGCAGGCTCGCAACCGTCGAGGCAGATTGCGATGGCCGTCACGCGCGGCCAAGCATAATTACGGCCGTTGACGCTGACATTGACGGGGGACATCTGGTTCATCGGAATAATCCTTGTTTATGAAGCGGTTCAGGCGGCAAGTTTGGCGCGTTCGGCGATAGCGGCGGCAGGAGGCGCCGCCGTATCAACACCCATCTCGCGCAGGGATTCTCTGGCAGCCTTGACGACGCGGCGCATGACGTGTTCGTCCATGCGGCCGATGCAGCCAACACGGAAGCTGTCCACGACGGTCAATTTGCCGGGATAAATGATAAAGCCCTTGTCTTTCATCAGTTCATAGAAGCGATCGAACGAAAAGTCCGGATGGGCAGGATTGAAGAAGGTGACGATGATCGGCGAGAGCCAGCGGTCCTTGAGCAGGGTTTCAAAGCCAAGTTCGCGCATTCCTGCGACCATCACATCGCGGTTGTTTGCGTAGCGCGCACCGCGTCCGGCAACACCACCTTCCACTTCGTGCTGGCGCAGTGCTACCAGAAAGGCTGCAACCACGTGCGTCGGCGGCGTATAGCGCCATTGCCCGGTCTTGATCAGATGCGCCCACTGCGCATGCACATCGAGGCTCAGTGAATGGCTGCGCCCCTTGGCGGCTTCCAGTTCGCTCTTGCGGGCAATGATGAAGCCGAAGCCAGGTACACCTTCGATGCATTTGTTGGCGGAAGAGACCATGGCCTCATAGCGGATTTCGTTCACATCGAGCGAGATGGCACCGAATGCACTCATCGAGTCGATCAGCAGCTTGCGCCCCTTGGCATAGACCGTCTCCGAAATCTCGTGCACCGGATTAAGGATGCCGGAGCTGGTCTCGCAGTGGACGATGATCACATGGGTAATGGCGGGATCGGCGTCGAGCGCAGCCGCAACCTCACTTCCGCGTGGGGGCATGTAGTCGCCCTTATCGATCACGGTATGGGCCCGGCCAAGATAGTCCAGCGTTTGTGCAATACGTTGGCCATACGCTCCATTGACCAAAACAAGCGTTTTACTATCCCGTGCCAGGAAACTGCCCAGCATGGCCTCAACGGCGAATGTGCCGCTTCCCTGCATAGGAATACAGTCAAACTCATCATTTTTGTCGCCGGTCAGCGCGAGGAGGCGGCGGCGCATTTCCGCGGTCATGGCGCGAAAATCGCCATCCCACGAACCCCAGTCACGCAGCATCGCCTGCTTGACAGCATAGGAGGTAGTGAGCGGACCGGGTGTCAGAAGATATGGTTCGCCAAGCTCTGGCGTTTCGAATGGGGTTACCGCTGTAGTCTGGCTTCCGGTCAACATTGTCATTCCTCCTGACTGACATGAAGTGCTCTTGTCCATCATCTCCCATGGATACGATATATATGTAAAATCGTTATTTTGTATCTATGTATAAATCTAATCGATAGATCGCGCATGAATTAAGACAACCCGGTTCGGCATGAAAACTGGTCAGGCGGGTTGAGCCAGCCGGCTTTCCAGCAGATGACCATTCTGGGTCAGGATCGGATAGGCCGCCGAGGCAAATAGAGAGTTGATCTCTTTGAACGCCCGTACTGCTTCCAGATGAATATCGCTGGTTTCGATGCTCTCCTGCGCACCGGATTGCAAACGATGCAAATGCCGTTCGTGGCTTTGGCGTTCGAGCTTGCGCATCCGCTCTTTTTCTATGACGAGTTGCCGCGCTGAAACCACATCCCCCGAAACCAGTACATTCATTGCGAGTTGCATATTGACGAGGACGCGCTCGTGAATTGCAGTCAATTCCGACCAGCCGGCCTTTGAAAAATGCAAATCCTTCTCATTTTTTTCGAGCGCAAGAACCAGAAGATTCTTGGCAATAATATCTCCGGCCCGTTCGAGATTGATACAGAAGTCTATCAACTCGATGCCCCGCTGCGCTTCTAGCGCGGTCATGATTCCACGGTTGATTTCGGCGATATAGAGCTTGATATCGGTGTGAGCGCGATTCACCTTGATGTCCAACTTTTGAGCCTGTTCGATCTGTGCCTTTGTACCGGTGTCAAGGAGTTTCATCACCGGCTGCAGCATAATCTCAACCACCTCGCCCATATGCAAAACCTCACGCGTTGCACTTGCCAAGGCCAAACTCGCAATCCGAATGACTGTCCTATCTAGCGCGCTTATGCGCTGCGAGGTCAGGTCATTCACATCGCTTTTCTGAGGCGCAATATCGGGAAGCATCAGCAAAACAAGCCGTTCGACAAGCCCGGTCAATGGAAGACAGAAAACAAGCAAACCAAGATTGAATGCCAGGTGAAAATTAACGAGCTGGCGCGCCTGGTTCGTCCCAAGCAGGTCAAGGGGGACAGCCGTCAGATGCAGTATTATCAGCGCAATCACAGCGGCGATGCCGCGAAATATGAGATTGCCAAGGGGCAATCGCCGGGCTTCCAAGCCCTGACCGCGTGTCAGCCAAAACCCGATCAAACCTCCACCAAGGTTGGCGCCCAGTATAAAGACGAATCCTACCTCTGTAGGCAAAAGACCCTGCATCGCAAATGTAACAAACAAGAGGATTGCAGCAACGCTGGAATGGATCAGCCAGGTGAAAAGTGCTGCCACGAAAAATGCTGTCAGATAATCCTCCTTGAGATAGCCTATCGCTACCGGCAAAAATTCGCTGTGCCGCAAGGGCGCGGTTGCCTCGGCAATCATGTGCAGCGACAAAAGAATGAATGCTATTCCAAGCAGAATGCGTCCAATTTGAACAATCAACCGCGACTCAAACTTGAGAAAGAGGGTTCCACCGGCCAGCAACAAGACTGGAATCATCCAACTGAGATCAAAGGACAGTATCTGTACCACCATCGCCGAACCAAGATCGGCTCCGAGTAGGATCGCAAGCCCCATCGAAACCACCAGAACACCGCTGGCGGCAAAGCCGGACGCAAGAACGGCGACCGCCGTTGAACTTTGCAGCACCACAGCAAGTGCTGCGCCCGCTGCGGCAGCCTTGATCTTACTGTTCCTTGTGCCACGCAGCGCTTCACGCAAACTGGATTCAAAAGCGCGCTCAACGCCGGTTCGAACCATACGGACAGCCCACAGCAACAGCATCGTTGCACCGGAAAGATGGAGAAGGACTAGTGAAAACTGCATAACAACGGCTCCCTCCGGAACCGTGCGAGAGGCGACTGATCCCATTACAGACTCAATTGAGCCTGCACATAAATCAAATCGTTAGTTTCGATATTTATATTAACAAAACTTATGATAAGTTCGCGCTGAACTGCTTGGGAGATATTATGCGCTACGTTCAGCTTCGTGCCTTTCACCATGTGGCAATCTACGGCGGATTTTCCCGTGCGGCCGAGATGCTGTTCCTGACCCAGCCGGCGATTTCCGATCAGGTGCGCAAGCTCGAAGAAGAATATGACATCCTGCTGTTCAATCGGAACAAGAAGCAGGTGACCCTGACGGAAGCCGGGCAACGGCTTCTGGAAATAACCCACCGCATGTTCGATACGGAGCAGCAGGCACTGGAACTTCTCTCAGAATCTCGCGCCCTGCGCGCAGGGACGTTGCGGATCGTCGCCGATGCGGCGCATCATCTCCTGCACATTCTCGGCACATTTCGCGAGCGATATCCAGGCATTCAGGTTTCCGTACGCGCAGGCAATACCGAGACTGTGATCAGCAGCCTCTATAGCTATGAGGCCGATATTGGCGTCCTGGGCGAGGTCCCTACCGGGCGTGATTTTGAAATACTCAAGCTCAATTCAACCCCTATCGTCGCCTTTGTCTCTACCGAACATCCGCTCGCCACAGCAAAATCACTTACACTGGAAGAGCTGACACATTTCCCGTTGGTCATGCGCGAGCGCGGCTCGAAAACCCGGCAAAAATTGCAGGAGCGCGCTGCCAGCATGGGCTTTGACCTCAAGCCAGCCATCGAGGCGGAAGGCCGCGAGGCCGTCCGTGAAATCGTGGCATCCGGCGCTGGCGTTGGCTTTGTGTCATCCGCCGAGTTTGGCAAGGATAATCGTCTTGTGCAGATCCCCATCGCCGGGCCGGACGTGCTGATGGACGAAGCACTCATCTGCCTGCGCGAGCGCAGCGCAGGCAAACTGGTGCGTGTCTTTCTCGACATCGCCAAGTCACTGGGACCGGCAGCCTAAGCGGCTGCCTGTACCGTCACGATATCGACCTTCACCCGGTCAGACTTAGGATCATAGGGACTGCGCATATGCGCTGTCGCCGGGTAAAGTTCGCCCGCCAGATCGATCGAGAAGCTGCCGCTTTCGATGAACTCCTTGCTGACACCATCCGGATGTTCGATCAATCCAAGCGCCACTGAACGGCCAAGCGTATGGCCATAGGCGCCCGAGCGAACCTCGCCAACCGGTTTGCCATCGCGCAATATCAGCTCGCCGCCCCAAAGCATCGGGACGCTATGATCTACCGTAAACTGCACAATACGCCGGTGTGGCACGCCGCCTTCCCTTGCCTTGACCAGCGCGTCCTTCCCGATGAAACCGCCAGGCTTGTCCAAGGCGACAGCAAAGCTAAGACCGGCTTCGAAAGGATTGATGTCAGGCGTTAGCTCGCGGCTCCAGGCACGAAAGCCCTTCTCGAGGCGCAGTGCTTCAAGTGCATAGTAACCCGCATCGATGAGCCCCAGTTCGCGCCCCGCTTCGTGCAATGTCTCGTAAACACCAACGGCAAATTCCGTCGGCACGATGAGTTCCCAGCCGAGTTCGCCGACATAGGTCATACGGTTGGCGTAGGCTGTGGCATAGCCGATGTCGATTTCGCGGATCGTCGCGAAGGGAAAGCCCTCGTTCGACAAATCCGCTGACGTGACTTTACTGAGAACAGCGCGGGAGTTTGGGCCCATCAGCGCAAGAACGGAGTAAGAGGAGGTAACATCCGTGAGACAGGCATGCGAACCTTCCGGCGTATTCCTGCGGATCCAATCAGCGTCATGCACCGCCTGAGCCGAGCCTGTCACGATGAGGAATTTATCGGCCGCAAGCCGCATCACCGTCAGATCAGTTTCATAGCCGCCGCGTTCGTTCAGCATGCCGGTATAGACTGAGCGGCCAATTTCAACATCGACGTCGGCGGCGCAAATGCGGTTGAGTACAACGCCTGCGTCCCGTCCCTGTACCAACAGTTTTGCGAAAGACGTCTGGTCAAAGAGCGCCACTGTTTCGCGGGTCGCCTTCATTTCGCGCTTCACCGCCTCATGCCAGTTCTGTCGGCCAAAGGCATATTGTGTTTGCGGCTTTTCATCCGCCGCGGCAAACCAGTTTGCCCGTTCCCATCCCATTTTCGAACCAAAGCATGCACCTTTGGCAGCAAGACGGTCATAAAGCGGCGAGCGGCGGAAGGGACGAGCCGTATCGAGCTCACGATTTGGCCAGGGCATGGCGTAGTGCAGGCCAAGCGTTTCCTTGACCCGGTCATGCAGCCATCGCGGATTGTTGTTAAACGAGGCAAAACGGCGGATATCGACCGGCCACAAATCCATGGTTGGGGCGCCATTGACGATCCATTCGGCCAGTGCCCTGCCCGCGCCGCCGGCGCTGGCAATACCCATCGAATTGAAACCTGCGCCAACAAAGAAATTCTTCAATTCCGGCGCTTCGCCAAGAATGAAGTTGTTATCGGGCGTAAAGCTCTCTGGGCCGTTGTAGAATTTGCGCACCTCCGCATGTTCCAGCTGCGGCACCCGGATCAGCGCATTCTGCATCAGTATTTCGAATTGATCCCAGTCGTCCGGCAGCAGTGCGAATTCAAAGTTCTCCGGAATGCCGCTCATTCCCCACGGCTTGGCCTCCGGCTCAAACCCGCCCATGACAAGACCGCCGACTTCTTCCTTGAAATAGATGAAACCATCGGGATCGCGCAGCACTGGAAGATCGGGATGAACGCCGTCGATCTTTCCGGTCACGATATACATGTGCTCAGCGGAATGCAGCGGAACAGACACACCGCACATCAGACCGACCTGCCGGGCCCATTGGCCCGCACAGTTCACCACGACGTCAGCAGCAATATTGCCTTGATCAGTCTCCACCCCACAGGCAACGCCGTTTTTGACGGTGATACCGGAGACCTTGACCCGCTCGATGACACGCGCACCGCGATTGCGGGCTCCCTTGGCAAGCGACTGCGTCAGATCGGTGGGATTGGCCTTGCCGTCGCCAGGCAGCCAGACAGCGCCAACCAGATCGTCCGATGCCATGACAGGCCAGATATCCGCGGCTTCCCTTGGTGAAACGACATCCACGTCAACACCCTGAGCACGCGCCGAGGCGGCGGTACGCTTCAGGACAGTCATGCGGTCCTGCGTGCGGGCAACGGCAAGCGAACCGCAGTTCTTCCAGCCGGTTGCAAGACCGGTTTCAGCCTCCAGTTCGCTGTAGAGTTTGGTCGAATATTTGATTAGGCCTGTCATGTTGGCATGGCTGCGAAGCTGCCCGACAAGGCCTGCTGCGTGCCACGTGGTGCCTCCACTGAGCTGGCCCTGTTCCAGGAGAACCACATCGGTCCAGCCAAGTTTGGTCAGGTGATAGGCGACAGAACAACCGATAATGCCCCCACCGATGATGACTACACGTGCCTGTGTTGGAAATGCTTTCGTCATGACGATCCACCCATCAAAAAGAGATGAATCATCCTACGCAGCAAAATGCAACATATCAACAATAAATATCACATAATGCAACATTCAGCGTAATGGAAACAGGAGATCCACGCCCCTTTCAACCAGAACATTCAATAGAACATCCTTGGGTCGCCGATCCGTAATGATTCCAGCCGCCTTCACAGTGTTTGAAATCTTCATCGGCGTCAGACGCCCAAACTTCGAGCTATCAAGAACGAAATATGCCTTGTGCGCCTTAGAAATCATTTGCGAGCGCAACAAGGAGCCGGCCGTTGTAAAATCGGTAATATCTCCATCCGGCGATACGGCCCCTCCCCCCAGAAACGCGATATCGATCCGAAAACGCTCGACAGCCTGCAACACATCCAAACCAGCTGCAGCCTCCTCCCGCGGATCGATTTCACCTCCGAGAATGTGAGCCTTGATGTTTGGCTGATGGCACAAGAACAAAGCAATCGCGAGACTGGAAGTGCATACGGTCAAATTCAAACGCGAACCAGCCAGTGCATGGGCAACTGCAAAAGTCGTGGTTCCGGAGTCAAGGAAGACGACCATACCATCCTCGACCAACGCCGCCGCAATTCCTCCGATAACACGCTTGCCTTGCGCGTTTTCCCGGGTCCGTTCGCCTAAACCCGGCTCAATTGCATCAAAGCGTACGGCTCCGCCGTGAATAAGTTCAAGTTGCCCCTTGTCGCCCAGGAGTTTGAGATCTCTTCGTATTGTTTCGCGTGACACCTCAAAAAATGCCGACAAATCGGCAATGCTCACAGATCCATCGGAAGCAATTCGCCTCAGGATTTCGTCGTGTCGGCGCGGAGCAAGCGCTTTGTTTGCGTGATTGTGTGATTCAGACATGATTATAAATTGCCCGCATGCTGCCCTCGTTTAAAGGTGCCACTATAAATGGTTGGACATCGGGATGAATCGCAACGGTCATACGCTAACAGTGCAATAGATATCACATTTTGCAACACAATACTTGCAGGTGCCGACGGTTCTGTTGCAACGGCTGAGCTAAGGCTTGATGCCGAACAGGATGCGACAGGCCCTTACTCAGCCAACCGCCCAGGCCGATCGTGAACTGCGCGGATCATGTCGAACTCGTCGAAATGTCGGCCGAGTTCGCGCATCGCTTCGACACGCTCCTGAACTGTCTTGCTGCGCTGCTTTGCCACCGAATCGATCAGCAGATTGAGAATCACCGTGAGGCTGGCCGACGAGTCCCAGAAGGTCTCGACAAAGGTTTCTCCCTGGAGCACGAGATCGGTATAGTCGTAGGCCCAATTGGTGAACTTGTCCGTAACGATGATCAGTGGCATGCCCATTTCCTGCGCCTTCCGCGCAAGTAGAACGCCCGTCCGCGCGTAGGCGTAGGTGTCAAGCAACAAGAGGCAATGGCTCTCGCCAACCATGTCGAATATCTCGGCGAAAACACCGGTATGGTTATCGGCAAAACGCACCCTCGGCCGAACATATTGCAGCCTGCTCGCAAAATCGATGGCCATCCCTCGCGACGCCTGGAACCCCACCACGGTCACGAACTGCGAGTTGGCCAATGCCTCAACGCAATACCGCCAGCGTGGCAGCGTCGCCAGCTTGTAGGCTTCGGTGATGGCCTCCAGCTCGCGCTCAAGGCTCTTTTCCAGAGTCTGTTCGCCCAGCGAATCGAGCCTCAGGCGCTTGAAGACGTTGTCCATGCCGACTGCCTCTGTGCCAGGAGCAGGCTTCAGCGCCTCTTTGAAATCCTTGAGGTTGGCGTAGCCGAGCTGGCGAATGAAGCGGATTACCGTCATCTCGCTGAGTCCCAGTGCTGCGGCAAGAGAGGCACCAGTCTCGTAGGGCAGACTGTCCCAGTTGTCGCGCAGGTGCGAAGCGATCATTCGCGCCGAGCGCGACCATCCCATATCCTCACCCGCAAGTCCCCGCTCAAGGATTGTATTGAGATCCGTTTCAAGGCCGCGCTTGGTGGCGCGCTTGGAGCTGTCAGCGCCCATGCTTTCCTCCCGATCTGCATCCTACCGGCTTCATCAGACGTACCCGGTCTCGACATCCATACGCGGTACGGAATCGCGGAGCAACGCCGTATATTCGCTTTGAGGCCGATCGAGCACTGTCGATGTCTCGCCCGTCTCCACCAGTCGCGCAGTGCGGAAGACTGCGATGCGATCGCAGAGTTTCCGCACGACGTCAAGGTCGTGGGAGATATAGATCACCGTCAGGTTGCGCTCGCGCCGCAGCCGGGCGAGAAGACGGATGATCTGGGCTTGAATCGTAACGTCCAAGGCCGAGGTGATCTCATCGGCGACCAGCACTTCCGGATATAATATCAGCGCGCGCGCGATCCCTACACGCTGGCACTGTCCGCCAGAAAGCTGCCGCGGGCGGCGATGGGCGAACTCCTCAGGTAGCTCCACTTGCCGCATCATGCCAAGTGCCCGGCGGCGAGCTTCGGCGGCCCCTGAAATACCGTGGCGACGGAGCGGCTCAGCGATGGCGTCGAGCACTGTCATCGCCGGATTGAGCGAATCGAACGGGTTCTGAAAGACCATCTGCACGCGGCGGCGATAGGCGGAAAGCCCTGCACCTTTCAGTCGATTGATGTCGTCGCCGCGGAAGAGAATATGTCCGCCCGACGGCACGACCAATCGCGTCAGAGCCTTCGCTATGGTGCTCTTGCCCGAGCCGCTTTCGCCGACGATCGCGAGCACCTCGCCGGGCCTCAGGTCGAAACTCACGTTGTGAACGACGGACAGGGCACCGAATGAGACGGTAAGGCCCTGGACGGAGAGGAGAGAAGGGGGAGCATCGCTCATTGCTGCATCATCCTTCCAAGCCCGTCGCTGACGAACAAAACCGAAGCCCAAGAGGATGGCGGCGAGACCTGAGAACAGGCAAATCCACCAGGCGTCAACCACATATGGCTGGCCCTCGGCGATCATTGCGCCCCATTCGGGTGTCGGGGGCTGTACACCGAGGCCGAGGAAGCCGAGGCTCGCGCCGGCGAGTACGATCATGACAACGTCAGTGGTCGCGTAGACGAGGACCATCGGCAGTATGGAGGGCATGAGGTGACGTGCGAGGATAACCGGAGTGGAATAGCCGAGCACCTTGGCTGCCAGCACGTAATCCTTGTCGCGTAGGATCGCGGTTTGCGCGCGCACCAGTCGTGCATAGGAAACCCAGCTGACCAGCGCCAGCGCGACGAAGTAGTTAGTGAGCACAGGTCCCATGAGGCTGACGATCGCAATGACAAGCACGAAGAAGGGAAACGCGATGGTCACGTCGATGAGTCGTGAGAGAACGACATCTGTCCAGTTGCCAAAATGGCCGGCGGCAAGGCCCGCGAACGTGCCGAGCACCAGTGGCATGACTACCCCCGCCAAGCCCATCCAGAGGTCGATGCGAATTGCATGGATGGTGCGACTTAAAACGTCACGGCCGAGATGATCGGCGCCGAACGGATGATGGACGGACGGCGGGGCAAGCAGGAGGAGGAACAACAGGATGGCAACGCCGAGGGAAAATTCGAGCGCGCCCTTGCGAGCGAGGAAGTCAACAATACTCATAGCTTGACCCTCGGGTCTATCAGTGAGGAGAGCACATCGACGGTCAGAGTGATCAGCACGGTCAGCAACGCGTAGACCATGGTGAGTCCTTGGATGACGTGGAAATCGCGCCCGAGTACCGAATTGACCATCAGTGTCCCGATACCGGGAACTGCATAGACGATCTCGACCACGACAGCGCCGCCAATCAGATAGGCAAGCATGACGCCGAGCAGATTGAGCGTGGGAACCAGCGAGTTGACCAGAATATGACGGGTGAAGTTCGTTCCCTCCGTCAAGCCCTTCGAACGACCGGCAACGATATAGTCCGCCTCCATTTCTTGGATCAGTGTCGCCCGCAGATTGCGCAGCAGCAGCGGCACCAGCCATAGCGCGGTGCTGACGGCGGGCAGAAACAGGTGGCGGAGATGACTAAACAGGCCCTCACCATAACTGCTTACGGGAAACCAGCCCAACTCTACCCCGAAATATCGCGACATCATCAACGCCAACCAGAAAACCGGAAAGGTTATACCAACGATAACACCTAATCGGATTGCCTGATCGGACCACCGATTGTGATTTCGTGCGGCAACCACAGCCAGCACTAGGGTGAGCGGAATGCTGATGACCAAAACGTAGGTGACGAGGAAAAGCGTCGGCGGGAGGAATTGCCAGATGAGCTCGAATACGGGTTTCTGGAAACGGAGCGAGCAGCCTAGGTCGCCTCGCAACAAGTTCCCGAGGTAAGTGGTATACTGCTCGACGAGGCCGTTGTTGAGCCCGAGTTGATTGCGCAATTGTGTCACGGCCTCTTCGCTAGCCCGGTCCCCAAGCAGGAGACGGGCCGGATCGCCCGGTGACAGATGCACAAGCTGAAAGCTGGCCAAAGTGATGCCGACTATCACCGGGAAGGTCGAAAGCAGCCGTCTCGCAAGAATCGCTAGAAATGCCATACTGGATCCACTGGTTTTTGCGTTGAACGCAGGTTTTGCCGGTGAGCCGGAACGGCACCCGTTCCGGCAAGAAAAGCCAATCAACCGCGCCGCGCGGCAGTCGTTCGGGTCTATCTGGCCAGAACAGCCTCTTCGAGAGACCATTGCAACGAAGGGCTGAGGGAGAGGCCTTCAAGGGTCTTGGCATAAGCGTTGGCATATGGCGGATAGTAGAGGGGAATCTGAGCGACCTCTTCGGTCGATATCCTCTGGATCTCGCGATAGAGCACGTCACGCTTGGTCGGCTCGAGTTCGCGCACCGCCTGTTCAGTCAACTCATTGACCTTAGGATTGTCATAGTAGGTATGGAAACTGTGCGTGCCGCAAGTGCCGCAGATCGCCCAACGCACGGCAAGATCGGGATCGTCAGTTCCTTGCCATCGTATCCACCGTCAGTGAGCAACATTCGCGCCAGCTTAGGATCGTATGCAACGACGGGCAGGTCCTTGGCGTGGTAGTCGAGAGCATCGGGCAGCGTCGTGTTGGCGGGTGTGCCGTGACCTTCGGTCATGGCCTTGGTGATGGCAGAGACATTCAGAGCATGCGCGGCTGCCTGCCGAATCTTGACGTTGTTGAATGGAGGGCGTCGTTCGTTGAGGAGTGTCATATATATGATGGTCGATGGTTCCAATGCGTCTCGCAGAGTATCGCGCGCACCGACGTTTTCGAGCTGTGCGCACGGGACATCGCGCACCGCGTCCAGCTCCCCAGACATCAGCATGGACACGCGGGTGTTCGGGTTGGCAACCTCAATGAATTCGGCGCCGCTGTTCTTTGGATAGCCCCCGCGCCAATAATTCGTATTCGGCTCAAGGATCAGTCGGTCGTTCGGACGCCATTCCCGTACCACATAGGGACCTGAGGAAACAGGCTTATCGGTAAAAGCTTTGTCGCCGCGAGTTTCGACGTCCGTCTTCGAGACGATGCCGGTGTTGAAGACCTCGAGGTTGTCCAGAGCCGGCGCGAAGCGATACTTCAATTTGACTTTCACGATATTCCCGCCCTCAGCGGTGACACGTTCGACGGCCGCCAGCGTAGCGCTATAGACTGATTTCTTATCGCTCATTGCGCGCGTCAGACTGAAGACGACATCGTCTCCTGTGATCGGAACGCCGTTGGAAAATTTTGCTGCACGAAGCGTAAAGGTAAGCTCCAACCCGTCTTTGGAAATCGTCCATTTTTCAGCAAGCCCCGGCTGGCGTTGGCCGGACGGGTCGCGGCGTAAGAGTCGTGCATAGAGTTGGCCGAAGGCTTCGATGTTTCCGGCCGATGCCGAGCGGATCGGGTCGAGCGTCGTCGTCACATACGGTGAACCGATGCGGATCAATTCCTCGGCCGAGACCGCATTCGACAACAGCAGAGCTACAAGGGCACATGCTGGGATGATGTACTTCCGTTTCATGCAACTTGCCCTTCTCTGGTTATGGCTCTTCTGGCCAGTTTCCACTTTACAGCGATATAAATATAACCTAAATTTCAATGCATGTTATTTACATATCAAAATTTGGGGGAACGATGGAGAGGCAGGAGAGAAAACGGCGCGGCCGCGAGCTGGAACTGGACTTCCAGGGCCGCACGGGTATCTGGAATGCGATTACCGATGTGCCGAACGTGACGGTCGGCTATCGGACGATCATCGAGGGCGATGGGCCGCTGCGTGTCGGCGAAGGTCCAGTGCGTACGGGCGTTACAGCCATCCTGCCGCGCAGGAACACAAAAGAGATGCAACCCGTATGGGCAGGCATCCACGCGCTAAACGGCAACGGCGAGATGACCGGTAGTCACTGGATACGCCATGCCGGCCATTTTTCGGGGCCAATCTGCCTTACCAACACCCACAGCGTCGGAGCCGTACACGCTGCCGCCACGAAATGGATGATCCGCGAGTACGCTGAGGAATTCCTCACCGATCACGTCTGGGCCATGCCCGTCGTGGCTGAAACCTATGATGGTGTGCTGAATGACATCAATGGCCAGCATGTGCGGGAGGAACACGTGATGCAGGCGCTCGCGGCAGCAACATCCGGGTCACTCGCGGAGGGCAATGTCGGGGGCGGCACCGGCATGATCGCCTATGAGTTCAAAGGCGGCACCGGTACGGCCTCCCGGATCGTACGTCTTGCGGGGCAAGACTACACTGTCGGTGTCTTGGTACAGGCGAATTATGGATTACGCGACTGGTTGACCATGCTCGGGGTCCCAGTCGGCCGACATCTTCGCGAGAACCGGATGTACGATGCCGAGCAAGGTTCGATCATCGCCGTCATTGCAACCGATATCCCGCTCTTGCCAAATCAACTCGAACGTATCGCTCAGCGTGGCGGGATTGGCATTTCCCGCAGCGGTAGTCCCGGCGGCAACAGCTCTGGGGACATTTTCCTTGCCTTCACCACTGCCAATGCCTTTACCAGACGCGAACTCGCCACCGCTTCGCGCCGGATGGAATGCATTCCCGACGACTGGCTCAACCCGGTATATCTTGCGGCGGTCGATGCGATCGATGAAGCCGTCATTAATGCAATGCTGGCAGCAGAGGACATGACTTGCCTCAAACCGCGCAAAGGCAGCATCTGCAAAGCCATTGATCCCAACCGCCTGTTGCAGGTTCTGGCAGCAGCCAGAAATACAATGGCAGATAGTTGATCAATATGCATTCAACGGTGCGGCAGGCTCGAATATTGCTGTCTGTATTGTTCGGAACGGACCTTACCAATGATCGGCTGCGTTCTAAGAGCGAATATTGGGGCGGATGAGTATCCCACAGACCATTGCACGTATTTCAAATCTACATCTGCATCCGGGTTGAGGCTTCGTAATAAATTGCGAAAATATCTGAAACCACCGCTAATACTTGCTGTATCCATCTGGCTTCTTGCCTTGCTGATCTATGCGTCGGCGTCGGCGATTGTGATCTTTCGGGACAAGTCAGACGCGTTCTCCGCAAAAGCGGACGACATGGCAACCTGCCTTGACCGCCGCATTGCCCAGAATTTTGCGATCGTCAGATCCTTCGAAGTTTTCGCAACCCTGTCCGGCAAGGAGGCCACGGACATATTTGGCGCCTTGGTCCGCCACACGATGGAACAGAACCCAAGAATCCGCCAAGTCAATCTGTATCAGCATGGCCATGACGACAATCCTTTCTCCACCACGCTCGTTGCAAATTACCCGCCTGGAGAAAATGATGAGGCCGTACGCTCAATCGTATCCGATGTGGTGAAACAGCCTCTCGATACGATCCGTGGTTTTGCCGACCCGCGTTTTCCCGGACGATTTTTCACGGCCGTTCACTCCGAACGCAATAATTTTCATTATACGATTGTCATGCTCGTGGACGTGAAGGAAATGCTTGGGGCCCTCTTGTCAGAAGCCTCCGCCAAAATTGAGTGGGTCATTGGTGGTGTACCGACCATTCCACCGGGACAGCAGCCCTCCGGCCTCAGCCGCCTGCTTACGCTGGAGAAAACCATCATCGCGGGCCCGAACACGCTCGCGCCACAAGATTTTACCTGGTTTCCTGACGGAACCGCGTTTCGTATAAGCGAGACCGTCAATCTCGGCGCGCTGTTTGATGCATTGGATTTCCTTGTTTATTGCGGCCTCTCGACGATTGCTGTCGTGGCCGGATATTCCGCCTTGCATCAACGCCAGCTTTCCAAACGCCTGCAACAATCCGAGGAAGAGGCACGGGGCCGGGCTGCAAGATTGGAAAAGGAGAACCGTCTTGAGCACGCCGCGCGTGTCAACGCTGTCGGGGAACTCGCCGCCGGTATCATCCATGAACTGGCCCAGCCCCTCACCTCCTTGCTCAGTCAAAGCCAAGCAAGTCTCGTAATGCTCGAGCAGAAAGAAACTCAAATCGACCTCGTGCAACGCGCTATGGTTGCCAACATCAGGGATGCGAAAAGGGCCAGCAGGATATTGGGAAAGATTCGCGATTATATTGTCCAGACAACCATCGCACCCGAGATCACAAATCTGAACATTGCAATTCGGGACATCGTCGAAATCCTCAGCCTGGATATCGAACGGCATGGCGTCTCCCTTGCCCTGCACCTTGCAGAACCATCACCTGTTGCCAACATCAACAAAACAGAACTTGAGCAGGTGATCCACAACCTCCTCCGCAATGCACTTGACGCGCTGAACCTGTCGGAGCAAATGAACAAGCGTATCACGATTGAAACACGCGCTGAGCCAAACGAATCCATCATTCGCGTATCGGACAACGGACCCGGTTTGAGTGATGATATCCTTTCGCAACTGTTTCAACCTTTCTTCACCACCAAGAGCGATGGCATGGGATTAGGCCTTTCCCTGTGCCAAAGGATCATACAGCGTGCCAGCGGAGTACTCACGGCTGCAAACAATGAAGGCGCCGCCTTCACGATCAAGCTACCGAGGACGGAAGCGGTTAGGCAAAGTATAATGACAATGGACGAGGTCTTTGCTGCCAGCGATCGCTATATCGATCAAAAATGCATCCAAATAGCCTGACGGGACCTGTTTTGAAACAGATCAATCATCTGCCTCCCTAACGAACTTGCCATGGGATGTGGCGGCAAACCTTACGTCTCCAACCCGGAAATTCCAGGCTTTTTCTCCCAGGAACTCCCAGCTGCAAGAATGCAGCTCTTGCCCGAGACATCTGTAATGACGATGGTCCATGTGGCCCCATGGGGAGAAAGAAACAGCTCAAGGATCGCCTTATCCCCAATCAGGCCGAAAGCCCCTTGAAGTTCCTGGAACTCATTCCTCAAATATTCGGCAATCAGAGCATGCTTTGCGCAGACGATTTCCTGCGTGTTGGCAGCCGTACCACTCGCGGCAACCAATGCTGCCGCAAGCATGGATATCATCGTTCTGTGGATGTAAATGCGCTTCATAACGCACCTCCTTGGCCGAATCCGAACCGGCAACAGGCGCGTTGTTGCGCTCAGTATACCGGAAGGATGACAGCCCGTCGCTTCATACGCACCGTCTCGCTCCTTTCTGCGTTTCGGTTCCCGTCCGTGGAACCAGCAAGCGCTGATTTCACTTATGAATCACGTGGGGATTTTTCATCCGAACTTCAAGCCAAGAGCCCCCGGCATCAATGCCGCAGCCCCATTTTTGTGCAAACAACGCGACAGCACCAAACCTGGATCACCCAAAGGGGCAGGCGACGAGCAATTCTTCAACCATACGAAAACTTCGAGCGGCTTGATAATTTTTCACAAAAGGGAAGTGAAGCGTGACGATTCTTGTGACCGGTGCGACCGGCCTTGTAGGAACGCGGCTTCTACCGCGCCTCGTGGAGGCAGGCATGGATTGTCGCGCGCTCGTCCGCAGCGGCAAAATCTTCCTGCCGGCGTGACCGCCGTGGAGGGCGACCTCTTTGACCCTGCCTCGCTCGTGCGGGCGGTGCGGGATGTCTCGGCGATCATCCATCTCGCCGCAGTTTTCCGCTCGCCCTGACCGGGGTAATGGATCCATCGTCCGAACCGCTAGCGAACCCTTGGTACCTCCACATAAATGGTTCGCTTGCCCGTAGTCTCGGCTTCCAGCCGACTATGAGAACCATATTTCAGGCTGTGCAGGAAAAGCTGCGGTGACGCGGCTCCGGCGGCTGGGCTAAAACGTCAATCTCCACCGCGTTAGATGGAGAGCCTCAACAGTTTGTTCTCGGTTAGACCGAGTCTGCCCAAGGCACTGCAACGTACGAATGGTCGCATAATCCCGCTAGTTTTGCAGGCGCTCGCTCGGTTTGCAAAGGAAGCAAAGCTCGCTATGCAATGGCGCCGTTAGCCCGGCGAAAATGATCGCCCCATCATAGGGCATCAAAATCTCGCTGCCATCGGCACGTCTTCCGATAAGTTCCCCTTTGTTCACTGGTTCGCCAGCGGCAAATTGTTTTACCAGATGGTCCTCATCATGATCGGCGAGAATGGCATCGCAAATTTCCAGCACACGTGGTGTTTGGGCTTGTGGCCGCGCATCCGCAATCAGACCAAGAGATGCCATGCCATTGACGACGCAGTCATAACCAACCTGTGGTCCCTTCGGGTCTAGATGCTGGCCGCATTCAACGGTAACCCCATAGCCGCCGGCAAAGCGCATAAATTCAGTTGTGCCTATACCATGCAGTGACGACAGGCCTTCGGTTACGCCTGCATCGCGTTTTTGCTTTAGTGCTTTTTCATGCGCAGGAAGCCAGCCATGCACAACCAGCGGAAGATCAAGTGCTTTCGCCAGTGTATTCTCTGCCGCTTCATGGGCAAAAGGCTCAAGCGATCCGTTATTATCCCGTGGGCCTATCAGTGCGAAAGCTTCGCCTTCCGAGCTGAAAGAATGCAAATCAATCAACACATCATGGGCACGGAGCAGCGGGCACATGACGTTGGCCACGCGATCTTCATTGTCCTGAGGCATGGCACTTTCCGCAAGATTGCGATTAAAATTGCGGTCTCCGATACGGGTATTCTTGCGGAAGGCAAGCCCGTTGACCACCGGCACAAAAGTAACCTGGCCGCATTCCAGTTCTCTTTGGCCTGTACGAAACTCACTGATCAAACGGCTGATCGCATAAGGGCCGGCTGGCTCGTTGCCATGGACAGAACCCGTAACAATCAGACGAGGGCCAGGTTTCATACCGTGAAACGTAACGCTCTCAATGGATTTTGGCGGCGCGCTGACAAAGGGTGCGAGCGGCGTCACCGGATCATCAATTGAAGTGATGTCGACGACCATGCCGGGGCGCAGACGCCGTGCCAGTTCCATCAAATGCTCATGCGCCACGACCACGCAGCCGGATGTGCCGCTGTAATCCGGCCGCGCCGTGTGCATGAAAATGGCTGAACCGCCGCGAGCGTCAGGCAGTGCGTCATTCCAGCCGACAGGTATGATCAGATCAAACAACCTTTCGCCGCGGCGTGAAACTTGTGTTTCATCCGTTTCGAACACCAGCTGATTATAGAAGGGGCTGTCGGCATCTTCTATCCAGCGGTAATTTTCAGGCTTGGGCAAAAACGGAAAATCGAAGCCACGAGGCTCGTCGCCGAAAACCGTCGGATCATAAAAACCGTAACGCAAAGGATGACGGCCACGCGGCGTTTTACCGTCGCCTTCGCGTTTCAACTGCGGATCCACCAGCCCGTTGCGGCCAATGGCGCATTTGACGGTCCAGTCACCGATGGTCAGCAGACCAATATGCGGGGTTTGTGGGTCATACCCTGTGCGCACAACAATTGTGGGCTGTTCGAGTGTTCCGACCATAAACGGGTTTTGACTCATGGGATTAGCCTTGCTCTAACAAATGGCAACGGGCGCGATGAAAATGCTCACCGGACGAATTGATAAATGACGGAATATCGCCCTCGCGGCATTTATCGAATGCGGAAGGGCAACGCGGATTGAAGGCACAGCCAGGCGGGGGATCAAGCGGTGATGGTGCTTCACCCTGCATCCGGCGCTGGCGCGTCATGGGGGCCAGAGGATCGGGGATGGAAGCGATCAAAGCCTGCGTATAGGGATGCAGCGGACTGGTGAAAATATCACTCCATACGCCCTCTTCAACGATGCGGCCCAGATACATCACTGCGATGCGGTCGCTCATATGTTCAACGACACCGAGATCGTGCGAAATCATCAAAAGCGCGATACCGAGTTCGTCTTTCAATTCCAGCAGCAAGTTGATGATCTGGGCGCGGATCGACACGTCGAGAGCAGAAACGGGCTCGTCGCAGACAAGCAGTTTCGGTTGAACAATCAAGGCGCGTGCAATGCAAATACGCTGTCTTTGGCCGCCTGAAAACTCATGTGGCTTGCGATCCGCCGCTTCAGGTTTCATGCCAACCTTGGCCAACATGTCTGTCACGCGGGCTTCGATCTCCGCACTGTCTTTCATACCGTGGAGACGCAAAGGCGCGGCAAGAGCCTCTCGCACGGAACGGCGTGGATTGAGCGAAGCAAACGGATCCTGAAACACCATCTGCACATTGCGGGCCTGCGCGAGCGGATCGTTTTTAACTGCTGTCGGCACATCCCGCCCTGCCACACGCACCGAGCCGGAAGTGATGGGAATGAGCCCCATAATGGCACCGGCAAGCGTGGATTTTCCGCAGCCGCTTTCGCCTACCAGACCGAGGCATTCGCCGGCTTTGAGAGAGAGATCAATTCCGTTGACAGCCTTCAGTGTCTTTTTTCGAAAGCCTTCGCGAACAGAATAATGAATGCGCAGATCTTGAATGGCGAGCACGTCGGCGGTGTTGCCGTTCTTGTCGCTATCTGTTGGTGTCAAAGTGGTGATCTGTTCAGTCATGATGGAAACACCTAATCGAACCCAGCTCACCAAGGGACGCTGCGGGCGGCATAACCTCCCTGCACTCTTCGGTGACACGCGGACAACGCGAAGCAAAACCGCACCCGATATCGCGCTCCATCAAGCCCGGAACGACACCTTTGATCTCGGTTAATCGGGAGCGGCCTTCCCTCAAACGACGGCCGAGGAGCGGCAAAGAGGCTACAAGCCCATGCGTATAAGGGTGGCGCGGATCGGTAAAAATCTCACTGGCAGGACGCTGTTCGACAATGTGGCCTGCATACATAACCGCCACCCGATGGCACATGCGCGCAACAAGCCCCAGATCATGCGAAATCATCAGAACTGCCGTGCCCCGGGCGGTGCACAGATCAAGTATGAGCTCAACAATTTCTGCCTGGATGGTCACATCCAGTGCGGTAGTCGGCTCATCGGCAATCAGCAATGCCGGGTCGCAGGCCAGCGCGATAGCAATCATCACACGCTGGCGCATGCCACCGGAAAGCTGATGCGGATAATCCTTGATGCGCCGTTCCGGGCTTGGAACCTGTACCTGCTCCAGTGCCTCTATGGCTTTGAGCCGGGCCTGACGGGCGCTCATGCCCTTATGCAGCACGAACATTTCGCCGATCTGGTCGCCAATCGTCATCAGAGGATTGAGCGAGGTCATCGGCTCCTGAAAGATCATGGCCACACGGTCGCCGCGCAGACGGCGTAAATCCTTATTGGGCAAGCGGTTTATATCCTGCCCTTCCAGAAGCACACGTCCCTGCGTGACGTTCATCGGGTCGCGCAGCAAACCCGCAATCGTCAGGGCACACAGACTCTTACCGCAGCCGGACTCTCCGACAAGCCCGAACACTTCACCGGCTCGAATGGAAAAATCAACCTGGTTTACCGCGGGAAAGTTCTGTCCTTTGGCGCGCAGCGCAATCGAAAGATTTTCCACCTGCAGAATAGGATTGTCAGCCATCAGCGTTTTGACCTCCCGTGCGGATCAAGCAGGTCACGCAAGCCGTCGCCCAGCATATTGAAGCCGAGCACGGTGATGAAAAGCGCCATTCCCGGAAAAATCGCGACCCATGGCGCAACCATGAGCTGCTCGCGTGCCCGTGCCAGCATACCGCCCCAGCTCGGTGCAGGCGGAACAACACCCAATCCCAGAAAAGACAGTGATGCTTCTGCCATAATGGCCGATCCGATGCCCATTGTGGCCACCACAATGAGCGGCCCGCCAATGTTCGGCAGAATTTCACGCAGCATGATGTAGAATTTACCGAAACCGAGCGTGCGGGCTGCCTGCACATAGTTTTGTGATTTTTGAGTCAGAACCTGCGCCCGCGAAATACGGCAGCTATAGGCCCAGTCCGTCAAACCAAGGGCAATCAGCAGACTGAGCAGTCCGGGCCCAAGAACCGCCATGAGAGCCAAGGCGAACACAATGGTTGGAATGGATAGCATCAGATTTGTCAGGCCTTGCACAAACTCGTCCCACCAGCCGCCGAGATAGCCGGCGGAAAGACCAAGCAGAACGCCTATGCACGTGTTCATCGTCTGAACGGCAAGGCCGATCACAAGTGAGATACGCGCACCATAAGCAATGCGTGAGAAAATATCCCGGCCCTGCTCATCTGTACCAAACCAGAACCGCGCACTTGGTGCTTCTTCAGCATAGAGAAGATTGGAGTTGGAAACCGGATCGTAATGGGCAATCCATGGCGCAAACAGCGCCACCAGAATAATGGTCACAAAGATTGTGAGCCCTATGACAAGATTGGAGCGGAACATCAGTGCTGCCTGTTCTGTTCAGAATGTTTGCATGATTGCAAAGAACGCTTTTCCATGAGCACTCAGCGATATCGAATGCGCGGGTCGATCGCGAGATAGGCGATATCGACAAGCGTGTTGATGATGAGAAAGAAGAGCACGATCACAAGAATGCAGCCTTGAACCGTTGGTATGTCGCGCATGGAAACCGATTGCGTTAAAAGCGAACCGATACCCGGCCACGCAAACAAGTTCTCAATGACGACCGAGCCACCCAGCATGGAGCCGAATTGCAGGCCGATTGTTGTGAGCACCAATACAAAGGCATTGCGCGCTATATGCTTGGTAACAATGCGGAATTCGGAGTTTCCCTTTGATCTGGCCGTGCGGACAAAATCAGCATTCATGGTTTCCAGCACAGCTGCACGGGTCGTGCGTGCCAAAAGTGCCATAGGGGCAATACCGAGCGTCAGGGCAGGCAGCACCAGATTCTTGAAATTGCCGTTGCCATAGCCAAAAGTGGGCAGCCAGCCCAGTTTGAGCGATATGAAATACATAGCCAGCAAACCGAACCAGAAACCGGGCAGCGAGAGACCGGAAACGGCTGTTATCATGGCGGTTGTATCCAGCCATGTGCCCTGTCGCACGGCTGCCAGAAAGCCAAGCGGCAGGCCGATGATAATGGCAAAAGCAATAGCCGCAACGGCGAGTTTGAATGAGGCGACTATGCGGGTGGATAGCATGGCGGTGACAGGGCGTTGCGTGGAAAAGGACGTGCCGAGATCACCTGTTGCAAGCCCGGAAATATATTTGCCGAACCGCCGTGGCAACGGATCGTTCAAGCCCAGTTCCTTTTCGATGCGTTCGGTAACCGCCGGGTCAATGTCGCGTTTGTCACTGGAGAGCGACGACACAAATGTGCCGGGCATGACGCTGAATAGAAAGAAGATCAGCGTTATTGCGGCAAAAACCGTGACCAGAGATTGCAGCAGTCGCCTGCCAATCACCATCAACATAGGAATATCCATAAATCGTGTTTAGAGAGAAGCGGCCGATGTTGCGGCTGCTTGGAAAAGCACCCCTAGTCGGGAAATGTCGAGCTCAGGGCTTTTCAGCTTACTGAGTGGTGTTCTGGTAGTCCGGCATGGCGCCGGACTGCCAGAACGGATCAACTGCTCGATTAACGACCAGGCGCGTTGGCGTCGAGCCAAAGCGAATCCACTTCAATGATGGCGGCTTCGGTCACATTGGTGTCAACGCCGTGAATCCAAGGCTGGGTTGCCACAACGGCCTTATTGTAATTATTGAACCAGACTGGCGCCTTTTCAAAAATATAGCCATCCGCTTTCTTTAAAAGCTCAATACGCCTGGCCGGATCCGATTCAGCCGACGCCGCATCCAGAATTGCGTCATAAGTGGGGTCCTTGAAAGCACTGCGGTTACAACCCGAACGGCTTACACGGCTGTCGAAGCAGCGCAAAGTAGTGAGCGGATCAGGTCCGGTGCCCGCAGAACGAAACCATGCCATGGCCGATCCCTGATTCATTTCATCAACAAGCGTGTTGGAATCCACGACCTTGGCTTTGGCAGTGATGCCGACTTCTTTGAGAAATGGCATCATGGCTTCCAGAACACCGAGGCTCGATGTCCCTTCGGTCACGGATATTGTAACTTCAAAGCCATTGGGATAGCCGGCTGCAGCCAGCAGCTCCTTGGCTTTCGCGGGGTCATACGGATATGGCGCGCGGTCTTTGTCAAATGCAGGGGATGTAGTTGGTAGCCAGCCCGTTGCCTTATACGCTTTGTCTTTGAGAAGTTTGTGGATGATGATGTCACGGTCAACGGCATAATTGATTGCCTGCCGCACACGCACATCGTCAAAGGGCTTCTTTTCAGTGTTGAGGCCCATATGGCGGGTGAACACTTCCGAAATTTCAATCAGGCCCTTGGAAAGTTCTGGATCAGCCTTGTAAAGAACATAAGCGTTTTCTGACAGAACGGTAGCATCCAGCTCGCCAGCGCGAAATGCCATATCAAGCGCGCTGTTGTCACCGGATATGGTGAAATCCACCGCATCAGCATAGGGCTTGCCCTGCTTATAATATTTGTCGAATTTTTTGCCCGAGATTTTTGAACCTTCGACGTGATCCCCAAAGGTAAATGGTCCAAGACCAACCGGATGGGTAAGGAAATTGCCGCTTTCTACTTCTTCTTTTGGCAGAATAGCAGTAATTGCTTCGAAGAATTGCGTGCCCGGATCGACAAGGTCTTTGAATGTGAGCGAGAAGGTGCGGTCATCGATCTTTTTAATGCCGCTGATTTCTTTGACTTCACCCTTGGAATATTCCTGCGCACCGACGAGCGTGCCGACCTGCACCGCGCCCGGATAGCCCTTTGCCGGGTCCATGATACGCGTATAGGACCAGACCACATCATCTGTCGTCAGCTTACGACCATTGTGGAAATAGATGTTGTCAAACAGCTTATAAGTGAAGGTTTTACCGTCATCACTGGTTTTAACCAATTCAGCCAGATCAAGAGCAGGCGCGTTTTTGGCCGAATCCCACGTATAAAGGGAACGGTGAAACGCTTTGGAGACCACCATGTCCTGCGAGGTGTAAGTCGCATGCGGGTCAAGACTTTTGAGGGCTGCGCCATAGGGCGCTGCCAGATGCAGCGTACCGCCGGGCTTTGGCTCATCTGCCCAGGCTGAGCTTGCAGGAACCGCCGCAGACAGTGCGGCGGCAATCAATGCAGCTTTTATGATCGAGCGATAGTTCATGGTTTTCCCCTTTTTCCTTGATTGGCTTTTACGGTCAGCTTATTTTTGGAAGGCATATCGGTAAAAGTGCCGCGCGAAATTGGGCAGAAAACTTTTGTCATTCGCTGACCATTCCCCATCGCACATCACACAGAGAACAAAACTTTTTCCGTCAGGCGTTTCCCCGTAGACCAGATCGTGCCTGGTCCAGGACGTATGACCCGCTTTCGACCACGTCATTACATCCCGTGGCAAACCCTCAACCAAAAAACCAAGGACCTGATCACCCTCTGGATCGGCATCATTTGGATGGCGCTGAAACTCACGGTTCATCAGCCCCATCATCCAATCGGAGCGCGCACGCGCTCCGCGCGCGATATCGTGCATCAAAGCTGCTGCGGATAAGGCGGTGAGAAGATTTCCATTTTTGCCATTGCGGATCTGCTTGGCGCGACCGTACGGGCTGTCCTCATATGTGCCATGCAATACGTTGATACCCGTAAATTCTGGCCGGTTCTGTGATTCATACCACAGCTGGACACCGTGGCGCGCCGCGCACCATTCTTCCAGCGCTTTTCCCTGCAAAGGGGCGCCATCATCAGCACCAGTCAAACGTCCCACGAGATAAACCGTCGCCTCATTGGAGGAAATGGCCATCATCTGTTCGGCGGCGCGGTCATCTTCCACGTCCTCGGCCACGCGGCCTTCCTCTCGGAAAGCTGCCAATGCATCGAGAAAAAACAGCTTCACGACACTCGCCGGATAAAGCGGTTTCATTGCCTGATGTCCAAACCATGACGAATTCAGGAATGCGCCGGGGTCAACCAGGCGTAAGGGAGCATCGAAAAGGCAGGCAGCCAGGCTGACACGGCTTTCATCGAGAGCGCCATTTGTCGACAGCAATGCTTCTGATAGTGCGCGTGATGCCGGATGCGTCTTCGGCATTTGGGCTGTGGCGTTCATTTATGTTCCCTATTTTTAAAGCAATTTAGTCATGGAAATTTATTCGTTGATATAGAAATATCATTGGAACTTTATGCGCGTGCGATATGATGTGGTAAAAATCACCGCAATTTCGGAGGGCAAAAGGTGGGATCGAGCAAAGATCATATCGGTTTGCGCCAGGTAGAAATTTTTCGCGCCACCATGAAGTTTGGTACCGTCACGGCTGCCGCGGCGGCTCTTGGTTCTTCGCAACCAACCATCACGCGGGAGTTAGCACGATTGGAGCAACATATCGGCTTTCGCCTGTTTGAACGGCGTCTGCAAAGATTGGTGCCAACGGCCAGAGCGCTCAAGCTTTTTGAGGAAGTGCAAGCCTCATTCATCGGTCTGGATCGTATCAATGACTTTATCGATCGTCTGCGCGATGCTTCGGAAGAAGTGCTGACGGTCGCTTCTCTGCCGGCCTTTGCACAGACGATACTGCCTGAAGCGGTCGCGCGATTGAATGCCACCCATCCGGATTTGACACTGCAAATCAGCACGGTTGACCCCCGCAATCAATCGAGCATTTCCGGTTTTAATTTTGATGTCGGCCTGATCGAGGGCGTCTATACTGAAAGAGATGCGGAATCGCGGATATTATGGGTGTTCAAGCTCGTCGCCATCATGCCACCGGATCATCCTCTGGCACAACGTGACTATGTTGAGCCGCACGATTTCGAGGGCATCAACTTCATCAGTCTCGGCTCTCAGGACCCATACCGGCTGAGTGTGGAACGTATATTCGACACGGCTGGCACACAAAGACGGCTGTTCCTGTCATCGCAATCGGCCAGCAGCGTGTGCGAACTGGTGCTGAAAGGGTTGGGTATTTCAATTATCAATCCGCTTACCGCGTTAAGCTATGAAAAACACGGCCTCGTATTGAAACCTTTTTTGCCCGCACAGGATTTTGTCCTGTCCGTTTTACGTCCAATCAATCGCCCTATCGTCGCCAGTTCTGATGCGTTGGTGGCGCATTTATCCCAAATATGTGCGCAAACGCATCAAAATCTGGTCCAAAAACGTTTGGCTGCTTTGGCATCACGCCGGATCGCGTCGAGCACATACCCGTCTTGATCGACAGCCCATCACAGCCAGTGCTTGCAACCATCGACGGCGACGGCGACGCCGACTTCGTCCAGGTGCCAGATATCATCGCTGCAGGCCTGCTTGCGACGCAGCCCGTCAGCGGACATCTTTAATCCAGACCGAAAAAGCCTCTATGACCGCCGCCCGGGGACTATAAGGCATTGAAACGATGTAGAAACCATAGCCTGGCAACGACAGCGGATGCGCTTTGACGAGCAGACCGGTTTCCAGCTCATGACCGACGATGACATCGCTGCAGATCGCGATTCCCTGCCCTGCCAGGACCGCGTCAATCGCGTGCAGTTCTTCCCGAAAGCTCAGATCCCACGCCTTGTCCATCTTCAGATTGGGATCGATCGACCGCGCTTTCGACAGCCATTGCCGCCAGGTCGGGGCCTCGGGATCCTTGTTCAACCAATCAAAATGGATCAAAGGAAAACGCAGAAGATCCGAGACGCGCTGAGATGCATGGCCGTTGCGCTTGAGCAGATTTGGGCTGCACACTGGAAAAAACGTATCGCGGCAGACCTCCTGCGCAGGAAAGTCCGAAGGCGGCCTGCGGGCATAGCGGATGGCGACATCCGCTGCCCCGGCGCGCAGATCCAGCACCACATCGGTCCCGATGATCTCCAACGGGACGGTTGGGTTTGCTTCCCGCCACTTTGGCAGGCGTGGGACGAGCCATCGACTTGCAAAGGCATTCGGGCTCGTAACCCGCAAAGGCGCCTGCTCGTCCGTCTCGGCAACGGCAGCGATGGCACCTGCGAGGGCATCAAAGCCATTGCGCAGAGCGGGAAACAGTCGGGCGCCTGCGCTCGTCAACACGAGAGGCCGCGGACGCCGCTGAAACAGTTGGCAACCGCACGTCCCTTCCAGCAACCGGATTTGATGACTGATCGCTGTCGGCGTAACGCCAAGCTCCTCTGCAGCCGCCTTGAAGCTCCCATGCCTCGCAGCCGCCTCGAAGGCGTGCAACGAGCGAAGAGGCGGAAGCTTTCTCATGTGGACAATGTAGATGAATTTCTCTCATCCAGCACCTGAGATCTTCGACATTGCAGTTGGTTGCAGGCCTATGAGACCATGCGGAAAGCTGGGAGGCGTACAACGATGGAGTCGAAGAGGCCAGTTGACCATCCAACGGGCACATATCCGCCCGGCACTGCAGCTATCGAGAAGCTTCGGCAAGGCCTTCGGGGCGACCTGATCATTCCAGGAGACGCCGTCTACGATGAAGCGCGCAGGGTCTGGAACGGGGCAATCGATAGGCGACCCGCCCTGATTGTCTACTGCGTCGACGCCAACGACGTGATCCAGGCCGTGACCTTCGCTCGGACGCACAACTGTCTTGTGGCGGTTAGAAGTGGCGGCCACAACGTCGCGGGCCTGTCGGTCTGTGATGCCGGCATGGTTATCGATCTCTCGCGCATGAAGCGCATCGCGGTCGATCCCGTCAGCAGCGTCGCCCATGCCGAGGCTGGTCTGAGTCTGGGCGAGTTCGATACGGCAACGCAGGCTTACGGTCTGGCGACGACGATGGGTGTTAACAGCGACACCGGCATCGCAGGGCTCACACTGGGTGGCGGTTTCGGCAAGCTCGGCCGCAAATATGGTTTGACTTGTGACAATCTCATCGCGGCCGACGTCGTCACTGCTGACGGGAGGCTGCTGAGGGCAAGCGCCGCTGATCATTCCGATCTGTTCTGGGGGTTGCGGGGCGGTGGGGGCAATTTCGGAATCGTGACGGCGTTTGAGTACGCGCTCCATCCTGTCGGTCCGTCCCTTCTCGTCGGTTCGGTGCTTCACCGATACGATCAGGCCCGCGAGGCGATCCGCTTTTATGACGATTTTGCCCGCAAAGCGCCGGACGAACTAAGCGTCGACGCGGCGCTTGTGACGATGCAATCGGGCGAACGGTTCTTCAGCGTTTCGGCCTGCTATGTCGGACCGCCCGAATCCGGTAAGCCAATCCTCGCGCCTCTGATGACGTTCGGCACGCCCGTGGAAAGCAGCCTCGGAGCCATCCCCTACCTTCAGATCCAGTCGAAGGGCGACGCCATTTTTCCCCGCGGGCGCCGCTACTACTGGAAAGCCCAGTTCCTCAATGAAATCAGTAGTTCCGCTATCGATGCGCTGCTCGAGGCCTATGCGGGCGCTCCCTCTGCCACCTCGCTCTTGGTCTTCCAGCAGGTCGGCGGCGCTATCGCCCGCGTGCCAAAATCTGCAGCACCCTACGCCAATCGTGATGCGCTCTATGACTGTTTCCCGATCGCGATCTGGGATGATCACGCGGATGACGAAGCAAACATCCAGTGGGCTCGCGCGATGTGGAGCGCCATCAGGCCATATGCGACCAGCGGCGTCTACGCAAACAACCTCGGCGATGAGGGCGACGACCGCGTGCGCCAGGCCTATGGCGAGAACTATGCCCGCCTGGTGGCGCTCAAAACCAAATATGATCCGGCCAATTTGTTTCGGCTGAACCAGAATATCCCGCCGAATGCATCTTGATCATTGATGCGCAGCGACTTCGACAGGATAAGGTGTTGGAGTCTTTAGATGGATGCAGGCGCGCTGTCGCTGGACCAGCCTTGCCGCTGCCAAGGATGAGGGTGACTTGGATAAAAGGAATGGTGAGACGATCAGTATTATCGGCCATTTTCAAAGGATCGCTACCTTTCATCGTCCATCTGAGGTAGCTTTCCCACGTTCGGTTCTGCACGTACCACCGCCTCAATGCCGGATTGCGTCAGCTCCGGTTAAACGTGCCAAATTATACCGACACGAACCTCAGGCCGCCATCCCTTGCCACAAGGCGCCCCCACACACTTCAGCCTATCGAAATTGTAGCTTCGGGCTAATATTCGTAATAGCCCGCAGTGCGAAGGTATCAAAATGCCAATCCCACGCAGCAGAGCATGATCGGGACAATGTTTTCAGCCCAACGAACGTCCCGTTCCCCTAGCGGGTATTATTGCAGAAATGCCCACGCACCCCTTCGCTGACAAGCTGCGCTCATATGGAGCCGCAAAGCGCCAGGTCATGCCGCATATCGAACACCGGCCTCACAAGGAGCTTAACAACCGTGCGCAGATTTCTCATCTGCCCTTTCGAAAACGGGCGCGAACACGGCAAGCGTTTCGGTCCATCGGGTCCTTATAACAATTTCTGACAATCTTTTCCGCAGTCCGTAACCTCTTCAGAACCGCAATGATACCCTTCCGTGCCTTAAGTCGAACAATGTGACATCACTCTTGACAGCCGTCATTAATTTATAAAGATTAGAAAATAATAGGGAGGAAGCATGGGCATCCATCATGGCGCCATACTGCGCATCCTGCGCGATGACGGCCCTCAGTCGAGGGCGGAGTTGGCGCGGCGGACTGCCCTGTCGCCAACCGCGTTAACCCATCTGACCGCACAGCTACTGAAGGATGGAACGGTCACGGAACTCACCCAGGCGGTCGCCAGCGGTGCGCCTGTCGGCCGGCCCGCCGTCAATGTCGCGCTCGTGCCGGACGCAAATGCGATGGTTGGCGTGCATCTCGGCGCTGGCACCATCCACGCCACGATCACCGATCTCAAGGCCACACCGAAGGTCAAGGCTTCGCTGTACTTCGACACGGCCAGCAGCGAGCCGACGGCAGTGATCCGGCAAGTCGTCAAGACCGTCGAGGGGCTGATCAAGAAGTCCGGCGTCGATCGCTCTCGGCTTCTCGGCCTCGGGCTCGGCGTGCCCGGCCCGGTCGATACGGAACGCCGCCGCAACCTCCTGTCGATCAACTATGACTGGAAGGATGTTCCGTTCGCCGACGAGTTGGAAACCATGCTGAGCATGCCGGTGGTGGTCGAACACAATGTCAGCGCCATGGCGTTGGCGGAATCGCGCTACGGCATCGGGCGCGACGCCACCGCCCTGCTTTACATCTACCTGCGCACCGGCCTTGGCGCCGGCCTCGTGATCAACGGCCGGCCGTTCCGTCCGGGCGGCCATGGCGCCGTCGAGCTTGGCCATATCCAGGTCGTCGAGCATGGCGAACTCTGCTCCTGCGGCAGCACCGGCTGCTTGGAGACATTTCTCTCCGAGGGAGCGCTCACTCGCGCCGTCAACATCGACAAGCCGCATCCGCGCCAGTTGCTTGCGGTGGTTGAGCGGCACCCCGATGTCTGGAACGCCGCATTGCGGCACTTGACGACGGCAATCGCCAGCGCGACCAATTTGCTCAACCCCGACCTGATCGTCTTTGGTGGCCATCTGGCCGAGGCGCCCGAGAGCTTCATCGACAGCATCCGCAAAAGCGTTCCACCGCGCGTGCTGCCACCCATGCGCGACGCGCTGCGCTTCGAGCGATCGAGCCTCGGCAATGGCGCCGGTGCCATTGGCGGCGCCGCCGCGGCGCTCGATCAGCTTTTCTATTCCGGGGTATCGCGATGAACGCGCCGCCGAAGACAGCGCGCCAGCCCGACCGCGTGGCAAAGGCCCGCGCCCCCGATTTCCAGGGTCTCGGACTCAACTTCGTCGGGCTCGTCGCCGGTATCGCCGTGTGGTGGGTGCTGACTGCCAGCGGCGCGGTCGGACTGCCGCCGCCACCGGACGTCGCGCGCAAATTCGTCGAGCTCGTCGCCAACGGCCAGCTTGCTACCGACATCGCCTCGAGCCTTGCCCGCGTACTCAGCGGCTTCCTCATCGGTGTCATCCTTGCCATTCCCGTCGGTTTCGTCATGGGCTGGTACAAGGTCGCGCGCGCGCTCATAGAGCCGTACCTGCAGTTTTTCAGGATGATCCCGCCGCTCGCCATCATCCCGCTGGCGATCGTAACGATGGGCATCGACGAGACACCAAAAATCTTCGTCATTTTCCTGGCATCGTTCCTCGCCAGCGTCGTCGCCACCTACCAGGGCGTCATCAGCGTCGACAGGACAATGATCAACGCCGCGCGCGTGCTGGGTGCGAAGGATCTGACGATCTTCCTGCGCATCGTCATTCCGGCCTCCACCCCATTCATCCTGGTCGGCGTGCGCATCGGCCTCGGCTCGGCCTGGGCGACGCTGGTGGCGGCAGAGCTGATCGCGGCGCAGACCGGGCTCGGCTACCGCATGCAGCAGGCGCAGCTCTATTACGATCTTCCGACCATCTTCGTCAGCCTGATCACCATCGGCATCCTAGGCCTTGCCATGGATCGCCTGCTGCTGGCGATCGAACGTCGACTGACTGTCTGGCAGGAGCGCGCGTGATGCAGCAGAAGATCGTCTTCAAAAATGTGACCCGGCGCTTCGACCTCAGGAACAATACCTTCGTTGCGCTGGACCGTTTCTCGCTTGACGTCGCCGATGGCGAATTCATCACCGTGGTCGGTCCTTCCGGCTGCGGCAAGTCGACTGCGCTCAACATCGCCGCCGGGCTACTGGCGCCCAGCGACGGCGAGGTGCTGGTGGACGGACATACGGTCGACGGACCTGGCCCCGAACGCGGCATGATCTTCCAACAATACGCGCTCTTTCCCTGGCTGACTGTGCGCGAGAACGTCGAATTTGGGCTACGGGTCAAGGGCGAACCGACGGCGCGAGAAGGCCAGCTATTTCATCGATCTGGTCGGCCTCAGCGATTTCGCCGACGCACTGCCGAAAACCTTGTCCGGCGGCATGAAGCAGCGCTGTGCCATAGCCCGTGCCTATGCGGTCGACCCGTCGGTGCTGCTCATGGACGAGCCGTTCGGCGCGCTCGACGCGCTGACGCGCGTGCAGATGCAGGACCAGTTGCTGGAAACGTGGAGCCGCGAGCGTCGCACGGTGATGTTCATCACGCATGACGTCGATGAGGCCGTCTATCTCGCCAACCGCGTCATCGTCATGGCGGCGCGCCCGGGACGGCTGAAGGAGATCATAACGGTCGACCTGCCCTATCCCAGAACCGAGGAAATCCGGCTTTCGAGCGAATTCACGGCCATCCGCAACCGCGTCTGGCACGCGGTCTATCACCAGTAGCAACAGACAAGGAGGAGGAACGACATGATACTGACACGAAGACATTTCATCACCTCATCGGCTGCGGCCGTCGCGTTCGCGACGGGAAGCGCTGGCACCAGAGCCGCCGGCCTTCCGGCGCGCATTGGCTATAATGGCGATTTCTGGGGTGCGAGCGTCGCCGGCGTTGCAAGCGACCAGGGCTTCTTCACCAAGCATGGCGTCGATGCCAACACCAAGGTGTTCACCAACGGACCAATCCAGGTCCAGGCGCTCGGTGCCAACAGCCTGGAATTCGGCTATCTCGGGCCTGGCGCGCTTTGGCTGCCGGCGACCGGCAAGGCCAAAATCATCGCCGTGAACGATGTCGGCTTCTCCGATCGCGTGATCGCGCAGGCCGGCATCAAGTCGATCGCCGATCTCAAGGGTAAGAAGGTCGCCATCGCTGCGGGAACTTCGGGCGACATGCTGCTGCGCTTGGCGCTGAAAAAGGCCGGCATGGCGATGACCGACCTCAACATCGTGCAGATGGACCCGAGCACCATCGTCGCCGCCTTCTCATCGAAGCAGGTCGATGCCGCCGGCATCTGGTACCCATTCGTCGGCATCATCGGCAAGAATGTGCCGAACCTGGTCGAATTAGCCAAGAACGACGACTTCTACCCGGCAACGACATTCCCCAGCGTGTTCATCGCCCGCAACGATCTCGTCGAAAGCAATCCCGATCTGGTCAAGCGGGTGACCGGTGCCATCAAAGAGGCGCAGGATTTTCGCGCCGCCAATCAGGAGAAGTCGATCGAGATCACCGCCAAGCTGCTCGGCATTCCGGCCGATCAGCTCAAGGTCGAGGCCGGCTATGGCCGTTTCATGACCTCGGCCGAACTGGTGAAGCTGACCAAGGATGGCACTGTCGACGGTTGGTTCAAGACCATGAATGACCTGTTCAAGACCTTCGGCAAGTTCGACACCTCGCTCGACCCCAAAGACTATTATCTCGGCGACCAGTACATCGCGGCCTGACCGCGACGACCGGACACACCACTGAATCGGGCCGGACAAGTCCGGCCCCGGTACCGACCCACAGTAAACGGCAATGCGCAGAGGCGGGTATACAATGAACGTACTTTACATCGACATCGACAGCCTGAGACGCGACCATCTCGGCTGCTACGGCTATCATCGCAACACCTCGCCGGTCATCGACAGTCTCGCCCGCGATGGTATCCGCTTCGACAATGTCTATGTCTCCGACGTACCCTGTCATCCCTCGCGCACGGCGCTGTGGAGCGGGCGGCACGGCATGAAAACCGGCGTGGTCGGACATGGCGGCACCGCCTGCGAGCCGTTCCGCGAGGGCGCCGAGCGCGCCTGGGCCGGAACCTTCTACGAGGAAGGCTGGATGCGCGCGCTGCGCGACCTCGACTACCACACCACCACGATCAGCAGCTTCGGCGAGCGGCACGGCTGCTGGCACTGGTATGCCGGCTTCAATGAGATCATCAACCCCGGCAAGGCCGGCATGGAAAACGCCGATGAGGTCTCTAACTTGGCTGTTGACTGGCTGAAGCGCAATGGCTCGGCCAAAAAATGGTTCCTGCACGTCAATGTCTGGGATCCACATACCCCCTACCGCGCGCCGGACGCCTTTGGCGACCCCTTCGCCAGCGAACCGCTGCCCGAATGGATGACGAAGGAGGTGTTTGCCAAGAGCCATGCCGGCTACGGCCCGCATAGCCCGCAGGAGCCCTCCGGCTTCGATGTCGAGCCCGGCGGATCAAAATACCGGCGCATGCCGAGCCCGATCAGCGACATGGATCGCGTCAAGGCATGGTTCGATGGCTATGACACCGGCATACTATATGCCGACCACCATGTCGGGCTGATCATCGGCGAGCTGAAACGCCAAGGCCTGTTCGACCAGACGATCATCGTCATCGGCGCCGACCATGGCGAGAATCTCGGCGAGCTCAATGTTTGGGCCGACCACCAGACCGCCGATGAATTCACCTGCAACGTGCCGCTGGTGATCCGCTGGCCGGGCGCTGACGCACCACGCGGCATCAACCACGGCCTGCACTATCATTTCGACTGGGCCGCGACGCTAGTCGACCGGCTGGGTGGCACCGTGCCGCCAGTGTGGGACGGGCGTTCCTTCGCCCCGGCCTTGCAATCAGGTCAGGATGGCGGCCGCGATTTTCTGGTGCTGAGCCAGGGCGCCTGGGCGGTGCAGCGCGGCGTGCGGTTCCGGCTTCAGGCCGCCGACTGGATCATGCTGCGCACCTATCACGACGGTTACAAGGATTTCGGACCGGTCGCGCTTTTCAATCTGAGCGAAGATCCGCACGAACAGAACGATCTCGCGGCATCACGCCCCGACATCGTCGCCCATGCCAGCCAGCTGCTCGAGGACTGGCGAACCGCAATGGCCGTGAGCGGCGACAACGACGTCGATCCGCTGGTGACGGTGATGCGCGAAGGTGGGCCGTTCCACACAAAGGGCGAACTCCCAGCCTATCTGAAGAGACTGCGCGCCACCGGCCGCGCGGCCGCGGCGGCAGCGCTTGAGACGCGCCACCCTGCCCCGGCACCGCGCCGCCGATCGTTGAACTGAGGCGGGATCTCGTCGCCCAGGGAACGCCACTTTCGGCAATATTGGTCCGCCCAGCCCTATTTCTCGCAGGCATTCATTGATATAGTCTGCCTTGCACGACGTTGAAAAACCGCTGCTTGTTTCTGGAATACAGTTTGCCGAAGCAAGGCACTGTATTTATTGGATATCTACATGGAATTGAAATGGCTTGAAGATTTCCTGAGCCTCTCCCAGCATTACAGTTTTTCAAGAGCGGCCAATGACCGCCATATCACGCAGTCTGCCTTAAGCAGACGAATCAAGCAGTTGGAAGATTGGGTTGGCATGCCGCTGATCGACCGCTCAACCAATCCTATCCGGCTGACGGCGGCAGGGCAGAGTTTTCTGCCCCGGGCACAAGATGCTGTGGAGTTGCTGTACGGCGTCAGAAGTTCGCTGGCAGAACGCTACGCTCCCATGTGGGAAATTTTATCCTTCGCCACGCTGAACACACTTTCCCTGACATTCTTTCCTGCCTGGATGGCCGAGCTGGAAGCGTCCGGCGACAGTTTCCGCGCCCGGTTCGCCGACCCTCACTCGTCTTTCCTCGGCAACATCTCGACCCTGGTGAATGGCGACTGTGACTTCTTTCTCACCTATGCGCATCACGCAGTCCCGCAGATGGACGATCTGAAAGGGTTTCCGTTTCTTCCTCTCGGCGTTGAACGGGTCATTCCGGTTTCGGCCCGCGACCCGGCGGGCAGCCCGTTGCACAGTCTCAAGGATCGCTCTCGGCCGACCGATTATCTCAGCTATCGCGGCAACTCGTTTTTCTCTTCGGCCCTGCCCTGGCTTTTCGACAGGCACAAATTTCAGCTCAACACTGTCTACGAAAACGGGATGTCGGTTGCGCTGAAGGCAATGACGGTTTCCGGCCATGGCGTCGCGTGGATCCCGGAGGGCCTTGTAGCGGATGAATTGAAACGGGGCGTTCTCGTTCGGGCGGGCGACATGGACGCCGATCTGGTGGTCGATATCAGGGTTTACCGCACGCGGCAGTTTCGTAACCGGCATGCGGAAAGATTTTGGCGGCGGGCCTCGCAACTGGCAGCATGAGCCATCGGGAAGAAATCGTCCCGGCACCCGCCGCCGAGCCTTTACCTGAACAGGGGCCGTAAGATTTTCAGGTTGCCGGCAGTGTCGAGGTCCTGCAAATTGCCGTAAATCTCGCTGGCATTTTCTATACCGTCACAGCAATCCCGGAACTTTCGCGACCGGTCTGCTTCGGAAAAAGGCTGCTGGTTGGTGCCGACCGCGAACTGGCGCGATCTTTGCAGAACCTGGCCATTGCGCAGGGTTATCGTCACGACATGCGGCAGCTTTTGCGGCGATGCGCATTCGTCGTCCAAACTGTAGCTCTGCATGGTCACCGCGCCAAGAAGGTGGTCGCCCGCGAAGGTCCGCACTGCTTCGGGGGTAAAATCGGAAAGACCGAGATAGCCTTGCCGCAGGGCACGGGCCACGCAATACTGCATGGAAAAGCGCGCCTGCATCTGGTCGACGGGCGCTGGATAGGCCAGATTGCGATAGTTGGCGATCCCGACAAGCGTATCAACGGTCTTCACATCATCGGCAACAAAGTCGTGTTCATGCGCCAGATCGAGCAAGGCATCGATGATCATGTGCGTGGAACCACAGCATGGATGGCGCTTGGGCATCACGCCGGCAGTTTCGATGATATGCGCAGTCGGCGCAAGGATATCCTGCGTTTGCCAGTTGATCTGCGGGTCACCGGCAAAAAGCTCGCGAAACCCCTGCTCTCCTTCCAGAATGTCATGCCTTGCCTGCATTCCCGCCCTCGCAAGCAAAGCGGCTTCAACGGCATTGCGTGCCGCCATTCCGGCGTGAAACGGCTTGATAAGGGTGCCGAACTGACCCTTCGTACCGGATGCGAAACTCACTGCAATGGTCAGTGCACGGGCGGTCGCCTCAACGCTGAGCCCCAATATATGAGCTGTGGCTACAGCCGTACCGATACTGCCAATCGTCGAGGTGCCGTGCCAGCCGGCGGTATAATGCGCCTGCCCGACACCATCTCCGACATGTGCCTGCGCCTGCAGACCCGCCAGAAAAGCATCGATCAATTGTGATCCGCTTGTCTTTTCCAGATCCGCCAGCGCCAGTATGGCAGGAACCAGGACTGCCGATGCGTGACTCATACCGGGCAGGAAATTGTCATCGTAGTCCAGCGCGTGAGCGGCAGTGCCGTTGATGAGCCCTGCCAGCATGGGGCTGGATTTACCGCCAGTTACCAGGAGCGCCTCGCCACCGCTGCCCGGTCGGGCAAAGGCGTCCCTGACACTGCATGTGCTTTGGTCCGTACGCCCCGCCACCATGCACGCCAGCGTATCGATGATGGCGTTCTGCGCCAGCCGGCGTGCTTTGGCACTGGCCACAGGCCTGATGCTAGCCTCCGCTATGGCGGAGGCCACAGTCATGTCTTGCCCTTGCATGCTGCACTACCCCTGAAATGCATCCAGGACGAGCTTCAGTAGCCGTCCGAATTTGTGACGGTCAAGTTGCCGCCCCTGCACATCCGTATTGACCCGGTGCACCAGCACCATATCCAGCGCCGGCATGACGATACAGAAGTGGCCGCCCGCGCCAAAGCCGGCATAGCTGCCCTTAGGTGCCACGACTCCAGGGAAAAATACGCCGTCCCGCTCCAGCCACCACATATAGCCATAGGCTCCACGCGCACCCGCGTGAGAATACGGCATGACGCATTCCTGCGCCCAGCCCTGCGGCAGGATGTGGGCGCCATTCCATGAACCATGGCGCAGATAAAGCTGGCCAAACCGGGCCAGGTCCCGCGTCGATAAGCGGAACGGATAAGCTGCATGGCGGCTTTCAGTGAAATGATCGTGCCAACCGTCAGGCTTTGCACCGTCAAGCGAGAAATCCTCAAATTGCAAAGGCTTGGCAATGCGTTCGTTGAAGGCTTGATGGACCGTCTTGCCTGTCAATTGTTCGAAGATCGTGCCGAGCGCATTGAAGTCCCAATTGTTGTAACACCAGAAAGTGCCTGGGGCATGGGCGTGTCGCTTTTCCTTGATCATTCGCATCCACGGCGTTTCATAACCGGCAGCGTGATAAATGCCCGAACGAGCGGTCAGCAGATCGTAGACTGTCGCCTGCTTTTCGACCGCGCTCAGTCCATCATTGTCATCAATGCCCAGGGCTTCCAGCGTCTGGCTCAGATCAATGGTTCCGTCCGCGACATCCTGCCCCATCAGGGCCGCCAGAACGCTTTTGCGGATCGAATGGCAGAGATATTTGCGGGTGATATCGCCATAGGTGTAAACAATCTTGCCACCTTGCACGATCATTAAAGCATCAGTTTCCTGAGCATCGGCGCAGGCTTCAACCGCTTGCAGCCCCTTATCCAGCCAACCAGCGGCTGAAGGGTCCTTGATCCGCTCCCATTCCCCGGCCGGATTGGCTGCCGAATGATAGTTCATTATTGCATGTCCTTGTCATGATTGTGTGCCACCGCCTCGACACTCGCCTGCAGGAAATCCTGCGTGTAGGAATCCCTGGCCCGCGATTGCCGCAGATCGTCTGCAGTGAGTTCTTCCAGTATAATGCCCTTGTGCATGACACCGACGCGTTCGCAGATATGCGCGACCACGGCCAGATCATGCGAAACCATGAGATAGGTGAGGTTTCGCTCGCGGCGCAGCGTCTTCAGAAGATTGAGAATTTCCGCCTGAACCGATACGTCCAGCGCCGAGGTCGGCTCATCCAGCAGCAGCACCTCAGGTTCAATGATCAGTGCACGGGCAATCGCCACGCGTTGGCGCTGGCCGCCCGACAATTCATGCGGATAGCGATACATGAAGTTCGGCCCAAGCCCGACGGCTGCCAGCACATCGCGGATACGCTCTTCCCTACGGTCCATGCCGTGGATCGCAAGAGATTCATTAAGTACCTTGTACACCTGCTTGCGCGGGTGCAGCGAAGCATAGGGGTCCTGAAACACCATCTGCACCCGGCGAAAGAACGCCTTGTCGCGCGTGCCCGTCATCGGCTGACCATCAAAGATGAAACTGCCCTGATAATGCGGGATCAATCCTGCAAGCGCGCGCAAAATCGTCGACTTCCCGCAGCCTGACTCTCCGATCAGGCCATAGGCCTGGCCCCGCGCAATGTGAAAGCGGGCTTTCTTGACCACGGCGGTCCGTTTGCGGCCTTTGCCGAAAATAACCGACAGATCCGACACATCAACGTGTGGTCTCCCAATGTCATTCATCATGCCTGTCCCTCGCTCAGAGTTGCACCGCTCAGCCAGCTCGGATCACGCTCTGGAACTTTCAGCATGTCGACCGGGTGATCGAGCCGCGGAAGACTGGCCAAAAGTGCCTGCGTATAGGGATGCCTGGCCTTATGCAGTTCCTTGGCGGGCAGGTCCTCCATAATGCGGCCCGCATACATCACCAGAACGCGGTCGCAGAAATCGGCGACCAGATTGAGGTCGTGGCTGATGAACATCAGCCCGGTGCCAGAACGGCTGACGAGTTCATCCAGAACCGTCAGCACCTGCCGGCGCACCGTCACGTCCAGAGCGGATGTCGGCTCGTCGGCAATAATCATGTCCGGTTCCGGAATGAGCATCATGGCGATCATCACGCGCTGTCCCATGCCACCCGATATCTCATGCGGGAACAGTTTCATGACGCGTTCCGGATCGCGAATATGGACGGCTTCCAGCATGGCCAGCGTTTTTTGTCTGGCTATTGCGGGCCGTGCGCGATGATGGAGACGATAGGCTTCCATGATCTGATCGCCGATACGGATCAAGGGATTGAGTGAGTATTTCGGATCCTGCAGGATCATTGAAATACGGTTGCCCCGTATCGTACGCATCTTCCGTTCGCTGGCAGAAAGCAGGTCGACGCCGTCGAAACGCATTGCCTTCGCGCGAATTTGCGCAGATTTCGGCGTCAGTTTCAGCACCGAACGGCCCGTCATCGACTTGCCCGAACCAGACTCGCCGACAATTCCCACCTTCTCCCGTCCGATGGAGAAACTGATGCCACGCACAATGTCGATATCGTGTTTCACGCCCGGAAACGACACCCAGAGATCATCAACTTCAAGCAGAGGTTTTGTCATGATCTTTATCCGTTCCGTGGATCGAGAATATCGCGCAGACCATCGCCCAAAAGATTGAAGGCGAGACTGGCAAGAAGAATTGCGCAGCCCGGCACCGCGGCGAGCCACCACGAGGTCATCATGAATTCTCGGCCGCTGGAAAGCATCGCGCCCCATTCAGGGCTTGGCGGCTGTGCGCCCAGGCCCAGAAAACCAAGGCCCGCAGCTGTCAGAATGATCGACGACATATTGAGTGTGATGCGAATGACGACTGAAGGGATACACATCGGCACGACATGTTTTGCAATCACACGCATCGTGGATGCGCCCTGCAGGCGGATCGCGGCGACATAGTCGGACGAGCGGATGGTCAGGGTTTCCGCACGGGCAAGACGGGCGATCGGTGGCCAGGCGGCAAGCGAAATCGCGATGACTGCGTTTTCAATGCCGGGCCCAAGGGCAGCGGCAAAGGACAGGGCGAGAACGAGACTGGGAAAGGCGAGAAAAATATCGACAATACGCATCAAAGCCGTATCGACCCAGCCGCCGATGTAGCCAGCGGTGGTGCCAACGATCAACCCAATCGGTGCGGCGATAATCGCGGTTAGTGTGACAATATACAGCGTGATGCGCGAGCCAAAGACAAGACGGCTGAAAATATCGCGCCCCAGTTCATCGGTCCCGAAATAATGGGCCCATGACGGCCTTTGCAGCCGGTTCGCCAGATCATTGGTTCCGATATCATGGGTGGCGATATAGGGCGCAAACAACGCCACAAGAACCAGCAGCACAATCACAAAGAGGCCAAAAACGGCTGAGGTATTGGAGAGAAGCTTCAACCAGGAGCGTCGCAGCTGCTGTGCATTGGCTTGCAATGCAGAGGTCGGCACTGGCGCGGTCAGCCATTCACGCAGAGAACTGAAAGAGCGCACCGGATTTGTCGTGAGTTCATTGCTCATCTATGGCTCCTATCGGGTTCGAGGATCGAAAATGCGATAGAGGAGATCGCTGATCAGATTGATGCCGACGAACAGGATGCCGACGATCAATGTGCATCCAACGACGGCGTTCATGTCACCGGCCAGAAGCGCATTGGTGAGATAACGGCCAAACCCCGGCCAAGCGAACACGGTTTCCGTCAGGACAGCCCCCTCCAGCAGAAACGCATAGGAGAGCGCAACAACCGTAACCACTTGAACAGCGACATTGCGGAAAGCATGCCCCCAGACAGTGCGTGCCCAGGAAAGCCCTTTGACACGGGCGGTAATGATATATTCCTGATTGAGTTGCTCTATCATGAAGCCGCGCGTCATGCGGCTGATATAGGCCATGGAGCCGAATGCAAGGATCAGGGCGGGCATGATGACGTGACTGATGGCATTGCCAAAAGCATCCCATTGCCCCTGCATTGCGCTGTCGATGAGCAGGAAGCCCGTCGTCGGCTCGACCGAATATTCATAGAGAAAGTCGATACGGCCCGGCCCGCCGATCCATCCCAGCGTGGCATAGAAGATCAGGAGCGCCATAAGGCCAAGCCAGAAATTCGGAGTGGAATAACCAAGCAGACTGATCATGCGCACGGCATGATCCAGCGGTGAATTGCGGTACATGGCCGAAAACACGCCAAGCGGAATGCCGAAGCCGGTCCCGATGATGATGGCGACCGTGGCCAGTTCGATGGTCGCCGGAAAGACGCGGCCAATATCCTCCAGCACAGGGCGTCCCGACGTCAGCGCATTGCCGAAGTCGAACATCACCGCATTCTTGAGATAGAGGCCATATTGAACAATCAGTGGCTGGTCGAGACCAAGCTTGCGATACATCATGTCGTAAGCCTCCTGGGAGATATTATCGCCCAGCATCGCAACGACCGGATCAAGCGGCAAAAGACGGCTGATGAAAAATGTCAGCGTGACCAAGCCCAGAAGTGTAACAGCCACGGAAAAGATCAGGCGCGCGGAGGCAGCGAGAAAGAGAAGCACAGGACCGAACTCCTCCTCGCCTTCCAGGTCTTCCAGAATGTCGTGCGTTGTCATCGGCTTTGATCCTGAACAAGATGAATAAGGATGCGAAATCCACCGCCATATCCGGTAATGTGCGCGCCGCGCTTTGAGGCAGTTGCAGACATCACCTGATCGACGTGGGGGTCGCCGGTCCGGGAGGGGACCGGCAGGGGCTTGAAACGCGTTATTTCGCAGCCAGATCGTAATAGACGCGGAAACCGTTCCAGCTCCAGTTCTTCATGGCCTTGTTGACGCCGGCAACGTTGTAGATCTGGAAGATGAAGGCGTGCGGACCTTTCTCCATCATCTGCTTTTGCAGATCGACATACTTCTGCTTGCGCGTGGATTCATCTTTTTCAAACAGGGCGTCGTCTACCTGTTTGTTGACAGCCACGTCGAAATAGCTGGCGCGCCAGCTCGGATACATGGTCTGCTTGGCCTCGGCGCGGTTGTCCGGATTGAAAATCTGGCGTGAGGCGTTGCCATGCGCATCCGGCACTGTTGTCTGCCAGCCCATCAAAGACGTCTGGAATTCGCGGCCGCGGATACGGCTGAACAATTGCGCATTCGCCATGCGCTCGATCTTGATCTTCACACCCGCCTTGGCAGCAGCATCCTGAATGCTTTGTGCAATCGGAGCCGCATAAGGCGCGGTGCTGATGAACATCGTTGTTTCGAAGCCATTGGGATAGCCAGCTTCTTTCAGAAGTTCCCTGGCCTTTTCCACGTCGAGCTTGAACGGCTGGCCATCTCTTTCATCGAGCGCACCAAACGCGCCGAGTTGAACGAAGCTTGCGCGCGGAACACCCACATTATGGATGACCGTTTTGCCAAGACCTTCATAATCGATGAGATAGCGCATCGCCAGGCGCACTTTCTCATTGGCGAAAACCGGATCGGCGTTGTTGAAATTCCAATAGAACAGCGACGGCTTCAAAGCACGCGAGGCTGTTGCCTTGTTCTGGGTTTCAAGATCGCGCAAATCTTCCGGCGTCAGATCACGGGCAATGTCGATATCGCCCTTTTCCAGCAGCAGGCGCTGCGTTCCAGCTTCTGAGACGTGGCGGATCAACACCTGCTTCAGCTTCGGCGCTTCGCCCCAATAATTGGCGTTGGCCTGAAGAATGACAACTTCCGCCGGGTTCCAGCGCATGAGCTTGTAAGGTCCGATACAATCCGAACGTGTGGCAAGATATTTATTGCCCATATCGCCATCAACCTGATTTGCCATCAGCACTTTCTGATTGAGAAGTGCGGCAACGCGATTGGCGGCAATGGCAGCCAGAATGAGATTTGCCGGATAGGGCTTATCAAGCCTGAACACCAGCGTATTGTCGTCCGGGGCAGTTATACTCTGGTCTGCATTGTCCTTGGTGAAACCATATTCCGTCAGCGTCGCAGCGTTGCCAAAGCCAAGTTTCACAACACGGCGCAACGACCACGCCATGTCACCTGCGGTTGCCTTTTCGCCGGACGGAAACGCCAGGTCGTCACGCATGTGGAAAGTGATCTGCAGTCCATCCTGGGAAACATCCCAGCTCTTTGCCAGCTTGGGCACAAGCTTCGTTTCATCGGCAGGATCGAAATCGACGAGCGGATCGCAGATATTCTGGATGATCTCGTTGGTGGCCGCTTCACCGATCTGCGCTGGATCAAACGTGCTGATGGCATCGATATTCCAAGCCATTGCCAACGTATTGGGTGGCGATGCTGCTTCTGCAGTAAAAGTGATGCCTGCAAGGCCCGCAACAAGGATAAGCGCCGTGCTGCGGCGCAAAATGGTTCTGGTTTTCAAATCGCTCATGTTCGTCCCCTTTTATGATTTTCATGTAGCTTGGAGGGCACCGCATCCGCACAGACGCGGTGCCAGACCGGATTACTCCGCTGGGCGCGGCTGGAGTGGCGGGTTCACCTCCGGTGGAATTGGGCAGGTGTAGGGTGCTTTCGCGATACGTGCCTGATGATCAGCCTTGGCGTCTTTCAACAAGGCTTCGTTTCGCAAAACATCCAAAGCTGTTCCAGCCATGACCTTGGCGGCGTAGACCATCCCCTTGTGTGCGGCAGGCATTTTTCCCTGCGCCGTGATCTGCCAGGAGTGACCCGGCGAACCGATGGCATGGGTGGCAACACGCGCCTGGACAGTTGGCACTGCCCAGCTGACATCGCCCAGATCGGTCGAGCCGATCATCGGCACACCTTTCTGTTCGCGCGGCAGCACATAGTCACAAAGCGGCGCATTGTCCGCGAGCGGCTGGCCAACACGCTGATAGTCGGTTTCGATGTCTTCCCGCGACAGCGTAGCCTGGATTTTTGCGGCGAACTCCCGGTCCGCATCATCAAACGGCACACCGCCCAGCCGGTCCATGTTGGACTGCATGATGATTTCAAGCGGTGTATTGCCTAGCAGATTCGACACCGCACTCATGATCGAAATATCGACCGTGGTTTCGGTCATCATGGCCGCACCCTGCGCTACCTTCTTCACGCGTTCATTGAGCGCGAACATGCCCGGTAAATCGGTGGCACGGATCGCATAACGGATCTTGGTCTTGGCCTGCACGACGTTGGGAGCGATCCCGCCGGCATTGAGATAGGCGTAGTGCATCCGGCAATCGGCAGGCACATGCTCTCGCAGGTAGTTGACGCCGACATTCATCAGCTCCACCGCATCGAGGGCAGAACGCCCCAGATGCGGTGCGGCGGCGGCGTGAGAGGCCCGGCCGGTAAACTCAAAATCCATGCGCGTATTGGCAAGCGATTGCGCGTCGTCCACTTGCGTGAACGATGCCGGATGCCACGAAATGGCAATATCAACATCGTCAAAAGCGCCTGCGCGCACCATGAACGCCTTAGCGGCGCCCCCTTCCTCCGCTGGACAGCCATAATAGCGCACGCGACCTCGTGCACCTGTTGTCGCCAGCCAATCCTTGACGGCAGTAGCTGCAAGAAGTGCGGCAGAACCAAGCATATTGTGACCACAGCCATGACCATGCCCAGTGCCTGGGATCGGGCGCGGCTCGGCAATGCCAGCCTCTTGGCTGAGGCCTGGCAGCGCATCATATTCGCCCAGGATGGCGATGACCGGCCCACCCTCGCCCGCTTCACCCATCACTGCCGTCGGAATGCCGGCAACGCATTCGGTAATGTTGAATCCTTGCGCGCGCAACATGGATGTATGTTCGGCGCAGGACTCATACTCCGTATAGGCTATCTCGGGCATTGCCCAAACACGGTCACTCAGAGCCTCAAAAGCGCTCCTCTTGGAGTCGACCAGATCCCATATCACATCACCATTTTTCATGGTGCTACTCCCAGATTGTTCAATTTAAAGATTTTCGGCGATGAAGCGGGCCAGAGCGCCAAAGACACGACGACGGTTTTCGATACGGGCAAAGCCATGCCCTTCGTGTGGAACGCGCAGATATTCCACCGGTTTGCCCAGGCCGCGCAGGCAGGAATAAACCATCTCGCTCTCGCATGGCGTCACGCGCGGATCTTCCATGCCATGAGCGATCATCAACGGCGCATTGATGGCATCAATCCGATTGATGGGCGAATAACGCTCCAGTGCGCCGCGCATGGTTTCCACATCACCATATTCGGCAGCACGCAATTGCTTGCGCCACGGGCCAGTGGTCTGCAACAGGGTCAAAAAGTTGGCGATTCCATAATATTCTACGCCCAGGCGCCACAGATCCGGATATTCGGTCATGGCCGACAGCACCATAAACCCCCCATAGGAACGGCCAAATACCCCGATGCGGTTTTCATCCACGTCCTGCCTTGCACCCACGGCGATACGTACGGCCTTGAGATCCGCAACGCTATCCATCCGCAACTCTCTGTCATCGAGATGCTGGTAGCGACGGCCATAGCCGGTGCTTCCACGAACATTCGGCGCCACGACCATAATTCCCTTGGCCAGCATATATTGAATGTCGGCGCGAAAATCCGGCTTCCACTGTGCCTCGGGTCCGCCATGGACGACGATCATGACCGGATAACCATTCGGTTTTGCCGAGACTTTCGGCCGATAGACGAAATAAGGAATGTCGAGCCCATCGAAGCCCGCAACGCTGGTCACGGTCGGCTCGATAAAGTCCGGCAATCCGGCAGCTGCTTTGGACGCATCCGTCAGCCGCGTGAACTTGCCCGTCTCAGCATCGCAGCGCCATATATCACCTGACGTGGCCCCACCCTCGATTGGCATGACGAGCGCTGTGCCATCGGGTGTCCAAGCAACGGAACCAATCACGCAAGGCATGGGTGTTGCGAACTGCTTCAGGATGTTTCCGGCACGGTCGATGATGACAAGATCATTCCAACCCTGGCGATTTACCACGAGCGCGATCCTAGCTTGATCGGGCGCTATCGCCAGTGCCTCGATATCCCGCTCCGCAAAGGCTGCAAGTTCCAAGAAGGTATCAGCCTCGTGCAGCTTTACCATGAGCGAGAGATATTCTCTCTCCTGATCGGAGATCATCAGGATGCCGGAATTATCCTTGAAGAATTTGGGCGCGAGGTAACGCGCTCGCCCCGCATGGGGCAAGATATTTTCATAGGCGCCGGTAGCAAGATCCAGTCTGCAGAAATCTTGATCCATCATCGCTCTTTGGCAGTCATTGACGAGGAGGAATGCCCCGTCGGGAGAAAAGGCAAAAGGCGTGCGCCAACCCTGGCCTTGATGGACGCATTTCACCTGGCCCGTTGCGATCGTCATCACGTAGAGATCCATATGCGCGCGGTCGCGATAATTGGCCGAATAAGCAATCTGCAAACCGTCGGGCGACCAGCATCCCCAGCCATGAACAACGGTCGTGTCGGTCGTCAGGAGTCGTGGCTCTTCCTTGGCATTTTCGATCAGCCAGAGCTGATGACGCTCGTCTCCTCCCCAATCAGTTGTGATCAGGAGGTCGCGGCTCTTTGGGTTGAAGGCAAGATTACCAACCGGTTCTGACAGGGTGGTCAACTGACGCGCTGACCCGCCCGCCAGTGGACGCACCCAGACCTGCAGCGTACCGCTTTCGTCGCTCAAATAAGCCAGCAGCGCGCCATCGGGCGAAACGGCGGGTTTTACCGCTTTGCTGATATCAATGTAGTGTGACATCGAAAGCGCGGGGTCAGTTTGCAGTGCGTCGAGCGTCGTCATATCTGTCTTTCGTCAATGGGATTAACCAGCGGCGGCGGCCGGCGCGGCAAACTTGATCGCAGTTGCCAACCGGCAGGAGGTTGCTTCGAGTTCTTTCGCCATGGGTCCAACCGTCGATTGATGATTGGAAAGGGTGACAATCGTGAAGGTGGCTTCCGGCCATGCATTCCTGAGCTTCCACGCCGTCGCCATCGGCGTCACGGTATCGTACCGCGCTTGCACGATTTCTGCTGGCAGATGACGGATGAGATCGATGTTTTCCAGCAGATGGCCATCCGGCAAAAACGCCCGATTCACGCAGTAATGGGTGAAAATCCGCGAAACAGCCAAGGCCGCATCCGGATGCAACAGCTGCCTTACATGATCAAGGCTTGGTTCGAATGTTTGCGTGCGAGCTGAAAAACCACGCAGGGCCTTCGCGGCAGCGAGTTCAACAGCCTGATCACCACAGGTCAGCCGTGCATAGTAGGCTTTCAGAAGATTGCCGCGTTCCTCGACAGGTATGAATTCAGCGAATTCCTGCCAATGATCGGGAAAAATAGCCCGGCAACCGTGAAACCACCAGTCGATGTCATCCTGGTCCGCCAGGAAAATGCCATGCAGCCGAAATCCAAGGCATCGCCGCGGAAAAGCAATGCCATAGGCGAGCGCCAGACACGATCCCCAGGAACCGCCGGCAACCAGCCAGCGCTCGATGCCAAGAAACGCGCGTATCTGTTCCATGTCGGCAATCAGGTGTTGTGTGGTATTTTCGACTAGCTCTGCGAGTGGCGTCGAGCGCCCCGCGCCGCGCTGATCGAAGGTGACGACGCGAAAGGTATCAAGATCGAAACTTGCAATCTGCTTTGCAGACACACCAGCGCCTGGGCCCCCATGCAGAAAGACCGCCGGAATGCCCTCGGGATTACCATATTCTAAAACGGCAAGTTCATGCGTCGCGCTGACAACCAGACGAAATTCCCTGTTCGGCAGGATTTCCGTATCCATCCGTCCCCCTCAAACACCATCATGTCCCTTTGCCGCGATTTTTTGTTTTTCCGCGATCACAAATTTTATAGTCGGTAAATTTGAGAGTTGGCTAATGCAATTTTAGACTGCTTATTCCAAAATGGAATAAGGTTGCGGGCGCGGCGCGACTCGCCAAACGAATGATTTCCATCTGTCCATTTATAAGCGGTAATACTCGTTTGCTCTGCCGCGCCGCTGGAAAATTGCACCTCAAGGGCTGACCGGACCGTGTCGAGAACCGAAACCGTTCAGAGCCGTAACCGACAACCTTTGGGGCACAGGCATCATTTTGCCGTCTCAGTTTCGGTCTTTCCCGGGAGAACCATCTGAACAGAAGGCCGCAGTATTGCAATCTTAGAAGCGGGCATATGTCAGTTCGTTTCGTGTGCAATACAGCATTGATGCGGTCACTCGTGCCTGATCTTGCGGAGCGGGAAATATTCATGCACGGCCAGCGAGACCTTGCTCGAAGTGGCGTTGAACACAGGCGTCTGGATCGACAGTTCCTGTCAGCAAGGTGTTTGCGGAAGCTGTAAGGTCAAAATGACCCAGGGAGCGGTCGACATGGACGATCTGGGCGGATTGCCCGACGGCGAAAAAGCGGAGGGTTACGTCCTGGCCTGCTGCACCAGGCCGCGAGGAGCGGTAACCCTGGCAGCTTGGGGCCTCAAGGTTTCAATGACCGTCGCAAGTTTGGCGTTACCAGCGTGCCATCAGTGCTGCATGATTTGAAGGTCACTTTCTTTGGATCTTTGCAGGGCATCGTGATCAAGAGTGAAAAAGGAGTGTTTCCCGATTCCCACGCTGTTGCTGACCCGGCTTTTGAAGAAGCCAAGCGATCTTGTCACCTAAACATGGCGTCAGCATTGCCGGTAGCGGCTACGCACGCAAAGCGGCAGCGGGGCTGGAACGCAAAGCGGCAAGCGCGGGAACAATAGAGACGAATGCCGCAACGGCCAGAAAGCCGATCGCCAGCCACAGATCGTCCGGCGCGAAATCAACCGGCAGCCGGACGGCCGTCGATGCGGTCAGCCGCGCCGAAATCGCCGATGCCGCGGCATAGCCGAGGGCTATTCCCGATGCGATGCCGGCGACGAACAGCAGGAAAAGCTCTCCCCACACGAGCGCAATGATCGAGCGAACCGGGGTGCCGAGCGCGCGCAAGGCGCCGATCTGCCGCCATCTCGATCCCACGTGCATGATCGTCACCAGCACGATGGCGGCGATGACGATCGCCTGCGTACCCAGGGCAATTGCCAGAAGCAGGCTGCGGGCGTCCCCCAATGTCGCGTAGAGCCGCGTCAGGACCTCCGCCGGAAAAACGCCGAGCGTTGCGCCTGTGCGGTATTCCTGCCGCAGGCGGTAAGCGTCGGCAACCGTCTTCGGCTTGACGAGAATGGCAGGAACGCCAGGGGATTGCGCATCGAAATGCTCGTCCAGGGGCGCATCCGCATCAACATGGCCATGCTCGTGCTCATGGCTGTGATCTTGCGGCTCGGCACCGTGCGACTCGGCTTCCCCGCTTTCATGGTCATGATGTTCTTCACCATGCATGCCGTGAAGCTGCCATACGGCCCGAATCGGCACCAGGATGGCGCGGTCCCAAGCGGTTCCCGTCGGCGCCATGCGGCCAGTCACCTTGTAGGCAATGGCCGTATGGGTTTCACCGGCCGTTTCCGCCGCGCCGTGCATCGGTTTGATTTGCGCTCCAGGCGACAGCGCCACATCGGAGCCAACCACCGCCTCACCAAGGCGCGAGAAATGCGCCCCTTGCGCCAGCTTCGGCGACAGCGCCGAAATCAGGTTTGTCGTGGTGCCGACGATAGGAAACCCGTAAGCGGGGCGGCCAACGCCGGCGGGCGCCGCCAGTTCGACGCGAGGATCGTTGGCGAGGCGGCCGAGAACGGCGCCCTCCATCAGCGGCAGCGGCGCCGGCTGCAGGAAAACAGCCGAAAGCGCAAGCTGGGTTTCGCTGCCGGCGCCTCCGACCAGCAGATCGAATTTCTCGGCCGCACGCGCGCTGCCGAGCCGGACAGCCCGCTCCTGCAGCGTCACGGTCACGCTTAAAGCGACGGACAATGCAATGAGCACCACAACGGCCAGCGCGCCGCTCCAGAAACGCCGCAGGTCGGCAAAAATGAACTTCATCATTGCGCGGCACTCTCTCCACTATCCTCGTCGACACGCCCGCTCGCCAGGCAGATGCGGCGGCTAAGGCGCTCCGCCAGGAAGGCATCATGCGTGACCACCACCAGTGTCGTACCCTGCTCTGCGGAAAGCCGCAGCAGAAGCTCGGCAACCTCGTTGCCCGCATGGCGGTCAAGACTGGCTGTCGGCTCGTCAGCGACGATGACGCCGGGACGCTGCAGCAGCGCACGGGCGACGGCGACACGCTGCATTTCACCACGCGACAATGTCTCGATCTTCTGCCCGACGCGGTTGATCCCGGTGGCTGAAAGCAGCGCCAGCGCACGCTCCCGCTCCTCGACGGTCAACCTGCGCGCAAGCCTGACCGGGAGCACCACGTTATCGAAGGCGGAAAGCCCGGGGAAAAGATGGAAATCCTGCATGACAAGGCCGATGTTGCGTGCGCGAAAAGCATCGCGCCGGCCAGAGGAAAGACGGGTGATGTCCATGCCGTTCCAAGAAATCTTGCCTTGCGTGACGTTTTCCAGGCCAGTGATCGCGTTGACGAATGTGCTTTTGCCCGAGCCGGAAGCCCCGGTGATCGCCAGTTGGCCGCCGGCCGGCAGATGAAATCGCTCGATGGCGAGGACCGGCGCAGCCAGGCCCGGAAAATGCATTTGAAGATCGGAAACGTCGAGTGCGAGCATGGCGTCAGACGGTCCTGAAGGCCGCGTTCCGAAGACGCAACTGGCTGATGAAGCCGGTTTCCGGATCGGTCCAGGACCCGAATTCCAGCACCCCACGCGCGATGATCGGCGCATTGAACTGCACGAAGGTCTGCTTGGCCGAGAGATAGACGACCATGATATTGTCCGGCCAGTCGGCGTCTGAGGAACAGAACGGGCAGAGCGACATCGGGATTTCCGTCAGGACGAAAAATGCGGCCTCCGCCTTCAGCGGCGGCGCCATGAAGCCGCTGATGGCAATCTCCTGACCGCTCAACTGCTTCACCTTGTCGGAAAATTCGAGACCGAGCGGACCAAAGCTTTTGTAGAGCTCGCCGAAGCCCAGTTTTTCGGCAGCGCTTGCGCGTGCGGCAATGCCCATGAAAGGCAAGACTGCAGCGGCCGTGAGCAGCGCCCGACGACCAATAGCAAAGGTCTTCTTCTCCGTCATCACAATCTCCTTAAACGGGAAGACAGGCGGCTTTCGGCCGCCTGTCCTGTTGGTCAGCCGGACAGATTTACATCTTTGACGCGCCGAGCGCGAAAGCGTCGGCGAGGACACGATAGACGTCGCTCTGTTCCATGTAACCGCGGAAGCCTTCCGCGCCCGGGCCAACGGCCTGCAGCACGACATCGTCTACCGCATGAACGCCGCTATCCTCGTCCCGCGGGATGTTGCCCTGGACGAAGATGGCACCCGGCACGTCCTTGTAAGCTTCGTTGGCGACGTATTCTTTCTTCTCGTTCTGGATCGCCGGAACGAAAGGACCATCGAGCTTCGGACGGAAGGTCTCGTAGTGGTCAGGACCGTTGTTGGCCGCGATGAACAGACGGCGGGAGACATCGATGCGGTCCGGATAACCGTCACCGTCTTTGTCCTCGTAGTTCGGGAAACCCGCGGCGGCATAGGTGCCGACCTTGTCGCGCATTTCCGTGCCCGGCTTATCGTCATCGACGGTGCCGATGATCGAGACGCCATGCGTGTGGTCACCGGTGACGACGATCAGCGTATCCGGATTCTTCGCCTGGAATTCGCGTGCAGCCGCGATGGCCTTGTCGAATTCGATCGTATCGACCAAAGCGCGTTCCCAATCGAGGGGATGGCTCATCTTGTCGATGGACGCAGCCTCCACCATCAGGAAGAAGCCATCCGGATTCTTCGACAGCCTGTCGAGCGCCACCTTGGTCATATCGACCAGGCCCGGCTGGTTGGGAAACTTGTCGACGGTACCCTTTTTGAGGAATTCGCGATCGAGCGTGACGTCGAGGTTGCCGGTGTGGAAGAGGCCGAGCAGCTTGCCCTGGTTCGAGCCGGCCGCGGCGGCCAGTTCATTCTTGTCGGTGGCGAGGGCGTAACCGGCCTCCTTGAAGAGCGCGATATAGTCCTTGTCATCCTTGCGCTTCGAACCGGGCACGTCCTTGGCCAGGAAGTAGGCCGAGCCGCCGCCGAGCAGCACGTCCGGCTTGACGTTGTACATCATGCCGACGATGTCGGCCTTGTCGGCGCGCTTGCGCGTATGGGAAACGAGCGCGGCAGGTGTCGCGTCCTGGACTTCGGATGTCGTCACGATGCCGAGCGACTTCTTGCCGGTGCGGCGCAGAGCCTCACCGATCGTTTCGACCTTGGGGTCGTCCTGGCTCGCCGGCGTGCGGTCAGCATAGACGCCGAGCGCGTTTACCGCAGACTTGTGGCCGGTCATATAGGCCGACATGGTGTTGGCGCTGTCGGTAGCGATGGCCGAGGTCGAGGAGGTGCCGATGAAGGCGACGGGCGGAATGTCATCCATGGCAAGGCGGCCATTGGCCTTCCCCTCGGTCATGCCCTTGGACATGAGGCGGGCACCGGTGCGGTGTGCAACGGAAAGGCCGTCACCCAGAAGGAAGATGATGTTCTTGGCCTTGGGCGTGTCAGACGTTGTGTATACATCCCAGCCGACCGACTTCTTCTCATCGCCAGCCGATACCTCGACCTTGTACTGGCCGGGCTTCGCGAGCTTGATGTCGCGCAGGATGAGCGCGGATCCGAGTACCTTGTCTTCAGCGCCCTTCTCCTCGGCGACGAATTGGGCGGTCTTGCCGAAAACGGCGTCGTAGCTCTCGCCGTTGATCGTGACTTTCACGTCTTCCGGCTTCACGACCTTGCTGAATTCAACCTTGAAATCGAATGGCGAGCCTGCAAGGACCGTGGCCCGGTCCAGCGGATAGATCGTTGTCGCATGGGACGCCCCGGACAAGAGTGCCGCCGACGCCACCGCAAGGAAAAGTTTACGCATTTCATACCCCCAACTTGGTTAACTTCCCCCCTCCTTTATAAATCCCTGATGACAGCCGGATGAAATCGCACCAGTTTTTACAACCCGTAAATTCACGGGATGCAACGATCACAGCAGCTTTATTGCAGAACTTGCGGTGGGCGTTGTCATGTCTGAAGCCCAGTGATCGGAAGCCAGCTGTATAAAATCGCCGGTGATCGGAAAACGATCGTTTGTTGTTTCCGCCAAAAGGCGTATCCGCAAATTGGACAAGTTCCTTTGTAACTGCCGATAAGAGCCGGTTTGAGTTTGTTTCGATTCGAGGCAATAATTCTGCAATCGCTCATCCAGGTCTTTGAAATCAACAATACAATGATCGCTTTGATAGGATACGAACCGAAAAGTCCGTGGAGTTCCCTTGCCCGCCGGCGAACGATGTTTCTGACACATCTTATTGCGAAAACCGCAAGATAATATGATTGAATATGTCATGTTTATTGGCTAAAGCGGTGTACAGTCACACGCAGTCAGGAAAGATGCCGTCATGTTTGGTAAGGGCCTCAAGTCTCTTTGTGCAATCGGTTTGCTCGGCCTTCTAACCGCGGCATCGGCATCGGCCGACAATGCAAAAACATTGTCAATTGTCGATGATCGTGGAACCACCATCGAAGTTCCCGCTAATCCCAAGCGTATCGCCTCCATTTCCTACTTTGCTACCGACGTGGCATTTGCGCTTGGCGTCAAACCGGTCGCAACGACCTATATGGCAGCCGGCCGCGAGCCCGATTTTCTCCTCGGCCTGACAAAGCAGATCAAACAGATCGGCCAGCGTGCCAAACCCAATCTGGAACTGCTGTCGGAAGCAAAGCCCGACATCATCATTGCCATGCGCCGCTACACGATTGGCAATGCCGAGCAATTGCAGAAGATCGCACCCTACGTGGCTTATAATATGGAGCTTTTGAGCGAAAGTGATCGCGAGATTTCCCAGCTTGCACAGGTTCTGGGCAAACCAGAACGCGGTACGGAACTCAATGCCGCTTTCCGGCAGCACCTTGCCGAGTACAGCACCAAAGCGCCGAAGGACGTGCATCCGCGCTTTCAGATCATGTGGGCCGGAGATACGCCATGGTCCTTCCACACGGAGAATACAACGGCCTCGATCGTTGCCGCGCTTGGCGGTGAGAACATTGCCGGACCGATGCGCCAAGGCGGGCCGTTCGGTGTGGAGCTGAGCCTTGAGACCATGCTTGAAAAAGACCCGGAGGTCATTTTCGTCTATGATTCCGGTCCGGATCGTCCCCACGAGAACAATCCGATCTGGCAGCAGCTTTCGGCGGTCAAGAATGGCCGCGTTTTCTATGTCGGTGATCATTGGGTTGAAGCCAATGGTCCGATAGCCCGCGAAATCGTTTTGCGTGAAGCAGCACATTATTTGTATCCGGAGACCTTTCCAAAGGTGGATGTCAAAGCCGAGGCGGCAAAATTGATCCCTGCCGATATCCAGTAGCGATATCTCCTTGGCACAGCGGCAAGCAGCAGGCATGGGACGGTCATTGGTCATGACCACACTCATCGTGGCGGCAACCCTGTTTGTGATTGTTACCGGCCTGCTCGTCGGGGCCAAACCGCTTGGACTGTCCAAACTGTGGCCGGTGCTCCTGTCGCCGGATGGAAAGATCGATTCCATTCTTGTCTGGTCGCTGCGCCTGCCCCGCAGCCTTGCTGCCGTCGTTGCCGGTGCCGGCCTCGCCGTCTCGGGGTATCTCCTGCAGGCGCTGACCCGCAATCCGCTGGCTGGTCCCGATATTACCGGCGTTGCATCGGGCGCGGTGGCACCCATCGTCTTCTGTTTCGTATTCCTGCCATTGATTTCGTCGGTGTATTATCCCTTTGTCGGACTGGCAGGCGGTTTGGCCGCCGCTTCCGTCACCCTTTGGGTATCGCGCGGCGGCGAGGGACGACCACTGCATCTTGCACTCGGTGGCATCAGCATCTCCCTTTTCCTGGGCGCGGCAACGACCTATGTGCTGCTCTTGAGCGGACCGCAAGCGCCATCCCTGCTCTTCTGGCTGTCCGGTGGTTTTCAAGGCAGATCGTGGCCGCACCTTCTATACATGACACCGTGGGTGCTCGGCGGCTTGGCCGGCGCCTTTGCGTGCCACCGCATCATCGGCATGCTTGCTCTGAGTGAACATGCATCCATTGGCATGGGACTGAACATGCGTTTCTGGAAACCGGTCCTGCTGCTGTTCGCTGTGCTTCCCGTTGCAGGTGTCGCGCCGATCGCCGGGCCGGTTGCCTTTGTCGGCCTTGTCTCGCCGCACATCGCCCGGCTGCTCAAACCGCATAACATCGGCTGGTCCATTGCGCTGACCGCGGCCATCGGTGCGTTGATGGTCGTGACTGCCGACGTCATCGCACGCAGCATCGCCTTACCGCGCGAGCTGCCAGTGGGTATTATCACAGCGCTGCTCGGGGGCCCCTTCTTTATCTATCTGGTCCAGACACGCCGCTTTTCGCTGAAAGGGGGGCAGTGACGATGACCGTGTCCGCTCCCGTTCACCGCCCTTCCCTGTTTGGACCATTGTTGGCGCTGCTCGCCATGATGGTGCTCGTCCTTGTCGCCGCGGTGTTTCTGGGCGTTGCCGACATTCCGCCTGGAGATGTAGCAGCCGTCCTGACCGGACATGGCTCCGATGAAGCCAGATCGATCATTCTGGATATCCGGCTGCCGCGCATTGTCACCGGGATCCTGGCCGGGATTCATTTTGCCGTGGCTGGCCTCCTGCTGCAGACCATCACCCGCAATCCGCTCGCCGATCCGTCCATCATGGGGATTTCACAGGGCGCGACCCTGGCCGTCACCGTCTTCCTTGTCTTCACCGTTTATATCTCTGAGCCGGGCTCCAACACGCTCGCCGCGCTGCCCCTTGCATGGCTTCCCGCGATCGGCACACTGGGCGGCATGGCAGCGGGCGGCCTTATCTACGTCCTCGCCTTCCGGCTTGATTTGGGGCCGCTCCGGATTACCCTTTGCGGCATTGCAATCGGTGCCGTGTTGCATGCCGCCGCGATTGGACTGATTGCCGGCTGGGGCTCGGCGCGCATTGAAATCCTGCTGGAATGGCTGTCCGGCAGCCTTTATGCGCGCAGCTGGACCCACGCCCTGTTTCTTGTGCCTTTCACAATCGCCGGGCTCGCAGCGCTCCCGGCCCTGCGGCGTTCCATAGACCTGCTGCGGTTCGACCCCGCAGTCGCGCGCTCCTTCGGCCTCTCCTATCGCAAACAGTTTTCAATCGTCCTGCTGTTGTCGTGCGCACTTGCGGCAAGTGCGGTCGGTGCCGTTGGCCCCATCATCTTTGTCGGTCTTGTCGTTCCCCATCTCGCCCGTTTTTTGGTGGGCCGTCATTTCGCCCTTGTGCTGCCGCTGACCATTGCCCTTGGCGCATTTATCGTCACGCTGGGTGATCTTCTCGGCCGGCTGCTCGGGCAGGCCGAAGAGATTCCGATCGGGGTGATCACGGCCCTGTTCGGTGTGCCTGTATTGATCGCACTCCTGCGCAAAATACCTTGAGGACCATAATGCCCCTTTCCTGCTCGCAACTGTCGGTTTTTTATGGTCGCCGCAAGGCGTTGAACAGCTTCAACCTTGATCTGAAGCCCGGAGAGATACGGGCCCTCATCGGCCCCAACGGTTCCGGCAAAAGCACCGCGCTTCAAGCAATTGCCGGCTTGATCACGTCGCACGAGGGGCAGGTGGAAATCAACGGCAAGCCTGCCAGAGAAATGTCGCGGCGGACCTTGGCAAAACAGCTGGCGTTCTTGCCGCAGCAGCCGTCGGCTCCGGACGAGATGACCGTCGAACAGCTTGTGCGGCAGGGCCGCTATCCCCATGTCGGTCTGTTTCGCAGCTACAGCAGTCACGATGAACGGGCGATAGAATGGGCATTGGAAAGCACGGGGCTGGCCAATCTGGCGGACCGGAGCCTGCACGAATTGTCCGGGGGCGAGCGGCAGCGCGCCTGGATATCGGCGGCGCTTGCCCAGGAAGCCCAAATCCTGCTGCTGGACGAGCCTACATCCTTCCTCGATATCGGCTTTCAGGTGGAAGTGCTCAATCTGGTGCACCGCCTCAGCCGCGAAAGAGGCGTGACAATCATCATGGCCATTCACGACATCAACCAGGCCATCTCGATCAGCGACCGCATTTCTCTATTGGAAAAGGGCCATCTGCTCTTCGACGGCGAACCGGACGAGCTCGCCGGGAGCGGACTGATCGAGAAGGTATTCCGCGTGCAGGGCAATTTTGTCCGCATCGCGCCCGGTAGCCGCCCTCATTTCGATATCGAGCTCATCCGGTCCCAAATTACGGTTTCACCAGCCGGAAAATGACCTTGGTCTGCGTGTAATAGGTAAGCGCATCGGCAAAATCCGGCATCCAGCCATCGGCGACAAAGGGAATGAAGCCGTCAAACTCGAGTTTGCGCGCCGATACGTCGAACCCAGCACCCTCAAACACCCGGGCATAGTCGGTAATGGAGCGATCCTGCACGACCGTGTTGGTCTTCTCCGCAACAAGGTCACGCCATTTCGGCCACAACGGATTATCCGTATGGCAACCGGTGACCGCGTAGTAAACACCCCCGGGCTTCAGACTCCGCCATATATCGCGCGCATGCGCTTCGATGTCGGCTACGAGATAGATCACCTCATGGCTGATCGCCAGATCGAACTCGCCATCCCAGCCCTCGACATGGGCGGCGGCCTGGTACTGAACGGGCAGATTACCCTTGAGGTCATTGGCCCTTGCGATTGATTGCTCGGCAATATCAACTCCGAGGGCCTTGCGAAACGGCCGGATTGCGTAGAGGTGGCGCAGCAGTCCACCTTGATTGCAGCCGAAATCCAGCACTGCCTTTCCGGAAAGATCCCGTTCCGGTAAAAGGCCGATCAAATGCCGCCAGATCGGCGCATGCCCGTCGGCCATGGCATCCTCGGCGTCAGGATCAATGTACCACGTGCTGATTTTTGGTGTGCTGCTGTGCATGGGAATCTCCGGTCATGTGTTGATGCACTTTTACACATTCCCGGAGGAGCACAACAGGAACTGCGGCAACATTGTTGCCTGCCAGACGGATAAATGTTGCGGGCTTCTGGTCATTCACCCCGCTTCCCGGCCCCGGCTGTAGTCTTCAGACGAAACCTTCTCCATCCAGGTTACGGTGTTGCCATCGAGTGCCTCCGATATCGCAAAATGCACCATCGGTTGATCAGCCGTCGCACCGTGCCAATGTTTTACCATCGGTGGAATCCAGACAACGTCGCCCGGCTCCATGAGCTGGACCATACCGCCTTCTTTCTGAACCCAGCCCTTCCCCGAAACAACGAAGAGTGTCTGGCCGAGGGGGTGCATATGCCAGGCCGTATGGGCACCCGGTTCGAATGATACGGTAGCCCCGCCTATGCGGGCAGCGCCGTCGCCCTTGTAGGCAGATGACACCTGGACCTTGCCGGTGAAGCGTTCCTCGGGGCCGCTCACAGGTTGGCTGCCGTGCTTGATTACTTTGATATCGGCACCGGCTGGTATATGCGCGGCGGCGGCGTCCCTGCTTGCCAAAACCGTTTTGAGAACTGGCACCGCAGACATGGCACGCGGCCAACCGGCATAGAATCCGGCATGGGTAATGGCTTCAGCCGCCTCTTCCCGTGTCAGTCCGTTATCCATGGCACGGCCCAGATGGAACGCCAGTTGGTCGAGTTGCCCCATCGCTATCAGCGCTGTCATCGTAACCAGGCTCCGGTCGCGGGCCGACAGATCCGGGCGCTGCCACAGATCGCCGAACAGTGCCCGGTTGGTGAGATCGGCAAGGGCGGGCGCGGTCGGCGCCACGTTGGCAGCCACGGACGCGCTGCGGGCAGCTTCTGCCGCAGCATCTAGCTGGATAAGTGCATCGTCGCTATCCCTGACGGGTGCGATCTTCAGCTCGTCAAAGACCTTCTTGATCTCTGCCACAGCCGACATCGCATTGGGCCAGCCGGAATAGAATGCCAGGTGCGTGACCACTTCGCCCACTTCCCGAGCCTCGACGCCGTTTTCCAGCGCCCGCTTCACATGGTTGGCCAGAACGTGCCCCTTCCCGGTCGAGATCAGCACGGAAATGGTGACCAGGCTGCGGTCGCGCGGGCTCAGATCCCTGCGCTTCCACACTTCGCCGAACAGAACATCATCGGTGAAATGGCCAAGCCCGGGCGCAACGTCGTAGACAGCCGGCGGAGCCACGCGGGGGTTCTGCTGCGCTTCAGCGCCCCTGGCTGCGAATGCCGACATAGCAAGACTTGTGGCGATGGCTTTCACGGTGCTTCTCCTTGTTGGTAGATCCGGCGGCTCCTGGAATCGCCGATGGCCTGAGTTCTACGTGGGCATGGCGCGGGGCGCCGCCGGGCATTGAGGCGAACTTACTCCTAGCCGATTAGCTCGACTAGATGCTAAGAACCAATTGAACTTATATTGAGGATTCATCAATGAAGCGGGATGAGCTGGGCGACCTCGTTGCTTTTCTAACTGTCGCGGAAGAACGCAGCTTCACGCGGGCGGCCGCGCTATTGGGTACGTCGCAATCGTCGCTCAGCCATTCGGTGCGTCGCCTGGAGGATCGCATGGGCGTTCGACTGCTGACACGCACCACACGCACCGTCGTCCCGACCGAGGCCGGCGAGCAATTGGCCGAAACGCTCAGGCCCGCGTTCAACGATATCCGCAGCCGGATGGATGCACTTGGCGCCATGCGTCATGCGCCGGGCGGCACGATACGCATCACCGCCATACGTCATGCTGCGGTGTCCATTCTCATGCCCGCCGTAACGCGCCTGATGCAGTCCTATCCCGATATTAACGTCGAGATCTCGGTGGAAAACCGGCTGGTTGATCTGGTGAACGAACGTTTCGACGCAGGCGTCCGGCTCGGAGAGCATATCGAAAAAGACATGATCGCGCTGAAAATCGGACCGGAAATGCGCATGCTTGTCGTCGGCTCTCCAGATTATTTTGAACGGCACCCGAAACCACTCACCCCGCATGACCTGACGAAACACCGCTGCATCAATCTGAGACTGACCACCGTCGGCGGCCTCTATGCCTGGGAGTTTGAAAAAGACGGCAAACCACTCAATGTCCGCGTCGACGGCCAGTTCGTCTGCAATGACGTCCCAATCATCATCGACGGGGCACTGGCAGGATTAGGCCTGGCATGCCTGCCAGACGATTACCTGCTCCCGCTGATCGGCGAGGGCAAGCTGGTTCCGGTGCTTGAAGACTGGTCACCGCCCTTCCCTGGATATCATATCTACTATCCCAGCAGGCGCCTTGCTTCACCCGCATTCTCGCTGCTGATCGATGCCCTGCGCTATCGCGGTTAATTCCATCACCTTTAGTTCATACCGGCGTGAACAGACATCCATAGAACCGCACTGAGCTTTTATCTATCTGTAAAAGCTCACTAATTCGGGGCCCGCGGATCATTCGTGATCTAGAAGTATAAACCCTATCATATTCAGCTCACTAATCGCTCAGTCCGTCTCGGCCTACACTTCAGGGTGTGGGCCGGTCCTGCCTCCCAAGGGCAGCAATTCCGTTGACGTCAGCGGCGCGGAGCCGTTGATCGCGGCGTTCAACGCGATGGTGCCCGGCCTGGCGACCAATTGAACAAACAAGGAGCACCGAGTTGAATATCACCGACCTCAAGCCTCTCACCGTGGCGGCTGTCATCGCCCTGGCTACCGGCGAAGTCCGCGCGGATGATTACCGGAAAAACCCCTATACGCTTACCTACGAAGGCGCCATCACTGAAAACGTTGCCGGCAAAGTCAACATTCATCCGGTCAAATACAAGTTGAACGGACTGGACATCGCGGCGAACGTCTATACCCCGCCTGGCTACACCCCCAACCAATCCTATGCGGCAATTGTCGTGGCTCACCCGAACGGCGGCGTCAAGGAACAGACCGCGGGGCTTTACGCTCAGCGTTTGGCCGAACAGGGCTACGTTACCATTGCGGCAGATGCAGCATACCAGGGTGGCAGCGGTGGCGAACCCCGCAACGTTGACAAGCCGTCCAACCGCATTGAAGACATCCACGGGATGGCCGACTATATCACGCACTATGCCGGCGTTGACGGCTCCCGCCTGGGTTTGCTGGGTATTTGCGGCGGTGGCGGTTATTCACTCGCTGCCGTCAAGACCGACAAGCGCTTTCAGGCTATCGCCACGCTGAGCATGTTCAACTCCGGCCGCGTGCGTCGCAACGGTTTTGAAGATTCACAGCTGAGCAGTCTTCAGGAGCGTCTCCAGCAGGCATCGGAGGCCCGCGCGCAGGAAGCCACCGGCAACATCATCTACGCCAATGCCACGCCGCTGACCGACGAGCAGATTGCCAAGCTGCCGTTCGAAATGTATCGCCAGGGCACCGAATACTACCAGAAAACCAACGCACATCCGGGCTCCTCTGCGCGCTATACGCTGAGCAGCCTGCTCGATCTGGCGCGGTTCGACGCAACGGACCAGATTGATCTGATCAACAAGCCCCTGCTCATGATCGCGGGCAGCAAGGCTGACAGCCTCTACATGAGCGAAGACGCATTCGCGAAAGCAACCGGAACGACCGACAAGGAGCTGTTCAAGATCGAAGGCGCGACGCATATCGAGACCTATTGGGTGCCCGAATACGTCGACGCCGCGATGGGCAAGCTGACGCCGTTCTTCAACAGAACGCTCGAAGGCACGCGCGGCTAACGAACGAGGCCGGCCCTGAGCCGGCCTTCTCCCCTCTCCCGATGTTGCGGCTTCATTCAGGACCCTCAAGATGAACACTCTACTCACATATGCGACCGGAGCCGCCATCGCGTTCAGCGCCGTCGCGCTTGCCGGCTGGCAGGTTCATGCGGAAACCAACCGCGTCAAATTTCCGGAAAACCTCGACACGCTGGTGCATTATACTGGCCGACAGCGCGGTGAATCCGTCACCCATATCAAGACCACACAAAACGTAATCGACACAATCAAGGCCGGAAAGCCGGTACCCGATGGCGCGCAGTTCGTCCTGATCGACTATCGCAATGGCGAGCTCTACCGGTATTTCGCCATGGAAAAGGGCGCCAACTGGGGCGCCGACTATGACGACACCCGGCGCACGGGTAACTGGCAGTTCCAGTGGTACTGGGCCGATCGCACGATCAACAAGGCTGAGAACACCAACCGCTGCCAGTCCTGCCATCAGGGTGCCAGCGGCAATGATTTCCTGTTCACCCACAGCGAAATTCAGGCCTTCCACGGGACGCCGGTGAACTGACGGTCATGGCTCCTACCTTCCTTCTGCGACTGGCGATTGACTTTGCGGCGGCGGGCCTCCTCATGGTGGCCCTCGCCTATTACGGGCTTGGCAATACCGTTCATGAGCTGGCGGGTTCGGCTGTCTTTGTGCTCGCCGCGATACACAACGTCTTCAATCGACGTTGGTGGGGCACGGTCAGGCGCACCCGGCGCGAAGCAAGCGGATTGATATATGTCGGTATCAATCTGGTGCTGTTGGTGGTCGTCGGAACTATTGTGGTGACCAGCCTTATGATCTCCCGGCTGGTGTTCGCGTTCCTTCCCCTGGATGGCGGCTTCACCGCCAGGCAGATCCATACCGCTGCGGCCTATTGGCTTCTGATTATCGTCTCGCTACACATCGGCTTCCGCTGGTCGGTCGTAATGCACACTACTCGAACCGTGTTCGGCATCACGACTTCCGGCAGAGGCCGCACGATCGCCTTGCAACTGCTCGCTGCCGCCATGGCGCTGTATGGCGTGCAGAGTTCGGCAGATATGGGGCTAGGCGATAAGCTCCTCATGCAGATATCGATGGATTTATGGGACTTCAATGAATCGACTGCCGGCTTCTTTCTCCGCATTGCGTCCATCGTCGCACTCTACGTCTGGATAGCCCACACTACCCGCATGCTGATCCAGAGGATCGCCAGACGTCGTCACGCAACTTAAACGCGGTTACGCCCTCGGCCTATACGACGAGGTCCTTAATGCGCTCGGCAACGAGAGCACGGCAATTGTTATCGCGTGTCTGCTCCACCAGCCGCCAAATTGTCGACGAATGACTTGAACGAAGTGGTCACGTAGCGTGTGTTGACGATCCAGTTTTTCTCGATCGTCAGATTGTCGCTCCAGACGTCTCGGACAAAAAAGTAAACCTTGCCGTCCCGATGATCGATGCAATAATAATTCCCGCCCCAATCAAAGGCAAACTGGATGAGATGGGGTGGCAATTGCTGTTCTGACCATTCCCTTTTGGTTCGTCCCTCAGCAGTAAAATCCGGATCGTCACCAAAGCGGTCGCTATAGCGAAACGGGATGAAGTCGCGAACTTCATTATCATCCCATTTCCCTTCCGGATCGACCCAAACGGATCTTTCCGGTGTTCCGCCATTGTGATCGATATAATGCGCCTTCAAATCGTCGGCAAGTTTTACGGACAATTCCTGTTCTACCGAAATGAAATCCCCGAGCGTCAGAGCTTTTTCACAATTGCTGAAACCGTTTTCACCCCTAACAATATCCATGCCTTCTGTTCGAGAGCGAGGGTTCTGCCCGGCAATATCCATGACCAAAGCCCGTATCTTGATTGCTTTTTCAAAATGGTCGAGTTGGTGGATTCGTATCCACCATTCCGCGGCCTCCATCAGAAGCTCGGGGTCATCATTTTTATTGCCAAAAAACGAATAGAACGAGAGGCCCACGCCGGAGCCTTTTTCAGATATCTTTTGATCACAAACCTCAACTATCTTTTTTTGCAGAATGGCTCTCGCGAAACGTTCTCCATTGAGTATCCGGATTTTTGCGACTGCAGATAGAGAAATGTGGGCCACTTCGATCCCCGCGATGGTAGCTGCGGCGGAACTGTACGCCCTTGAAATCCACCATCGTTGATATCCCATCGCAACGATCTCGGCTGATCACTCTGTGACACAAACCATCAAAGAAGAAAACTTTGCCACAGAGCCACTAAAACCGGTCATGCTCCATTGGAGGACAGTCGGAAGGCAAGGTTCGTATCGCCAACCAGTCAAATTGCTAGGCCAGTCGAAGTAACAACACCTATAATTCAGTTCTTGGGTTCGGATTTCGAATCGCAACGTTTGTTCCGCTCTTTCAAAATAGCCTCCCGATGGTTCGCAGCCCACTCAAAATCGTTTTTGATCATTTTCTGTTCCATGTTTTCAGGGCGATATTTGACGGGTTTTGCGATGTTTGGCATCGCAAGCAGAGCGCAGCCAACATTATACATTTCATTGGCTTTACGCGTCACGGTCCAGTCAATCAGGGTCTTGGCTGCCTCCAGCTTGGCAGTGCCTGCTACAATAGCCGATGCTTCCATATCCCAAACCTTTTTATGTTGTTATACTTTGCATAATGTGACTTAATGTGGCATTATTTCATGCTCAACCGTTGGAGCTGACCAGTGCCCATCAAGATTCCTTCGCATGCCCGCATCGTTATTGTCGGAGGCGGTGCTATCGGCACCAGCATTGCCTATCACCTTGTCGAAGCAGGCGAGACGGATGTGGTCGTTCTTGAAAAGAACGTGATCACCGCTGGTTCGACCTGGCATGCAGCCGGTCTTATGGGCCAACTGCGCAGCAAGGTGAACCTGACGCGACTGATGCAATACAGTGCCGAACTCTGTTCCAAAATTGGTGCCGAGACGGGGCAGGACGTCGGCTGGAAGAATGTGGGTAGTTTGCGCCTGGCAGCCTCCGACGCACGCTGGGAAGAATTAAAGCGGGCAGCCACCGCTGCCAGGAGTTACGGCTTCGACATGGAGCTTGTCGGACCTGACGACGTGAAGCGGCTGTTTCCGCTCGCCGATACCAAAGACTTACGTGGAGCAACATGGATTGCCTCGGACGGGCACGTCGACCCTTATTCACTGACACACGCCTATGCAAAGGGCGCCCGGGCAGGCGGGGCACGCATTGTTGAGGGTGTGACGGTTACAGGTTTTACGATCCGGGACCGTCGCATCATCGAGGTTCAGACATCGGACGGCAATATTGGCTGCGATGTCGTCGTCAACGCTGCAGGCCTCTGGGCTCGTCAATGTGGCGAGCTTGCGGGTATCGATCTGCCTGTAACAGTGCTTGAACACGAGTATTTCGTCACCGATAAATCACCCCTTGTGCCCGATGACCTTCCAACGTTGCGCGATCCCGATGCCAATTTCTACGTCAAGCCGGAACCCGGTGCCATGGCCATCGGCGGTTGGGAAAAGGAAACGCGGGCTGCCTATGGACTTGGCAAGCTGCCTATGAGCTTTGGGCAAGAACTGTTTGCTGATGATCTTGATCGTATCTCTGACGTGATTGAAGGCGCTGCCAACCGTATTCCAATTTTGGGTGAGCTTGGCGTACGCACCGTCGTCAATGGACCAATTCCCATCTCGGCTGACGGTGAACCTGTGATGGGTCTTGCAGGCAATCTCGATAATTTCTACATCGCCTGCGGCTTTACATCTGGCATCGCCGCTTCCGGCGGCGCGGGCCGTGCAATGGCCAACTGGATCCTTGAAGGCGATCCTGGCATGGACCTCTGGGCATTCGATCTGCGCCGGTTTGGTCAACCGCATACGGGGCTTGCCTATCTGCGCGACTGCGCCATTGAAGCCTATTCAAAATATTATGCGATCGCCTGGCCGGAAGAAGAGCGCTCGGCCTGCCGCCCGCTGCGCCGTTCGCCGCTTTATCAAACCCTTGCCGATCATGGGGCCGTTTACGGCGCAAAGTTCGGCTGGGAACGACCGAATTATTTTCTCAAGCCTGGTCAACAGAAGCCACCGCTCGAAACATTTGAGCGTGCACCCTACCGCGAGGTCATCAGCCGTGAGCACCGCCTAGTCCGGGAAGGTGTTGCACTCATCGATCAGTCCTCATTTACAAAGTTCGAGATTTCCGGACCGGGTGCATTTGCCTATCTGCAATGGCTTGCCGCTGCCAATCTGGATCGCGGGACAGGAGCCGTCATCTATACCCAGCTGCTGAACAAGCGCGGCGGGATCGAGGCCGACCTGACGATCATGCGTCCGCGCGATGATGTGTTTTATGTGGTGACCGGCTCGGGATTTGGCACGCGGGACGGCAACTGGATCCGCAGCCACATGCCGCGAGATCGCTCGGTCATGATGCAGGATGTGACGAGTGCCTATGGCGTCATCAATCTTTGCGGGCCACTGTCCCGGAAGGTACTCGCCAAGGTGAGCGAGGATGATATCGACAACGAAGCCTTTGCGTACATGACCTGCCGAAATATCCGCATTGGCTGGGCGCCGGTGATGGCGGCGCGCGTGACCTATGTCGGCGAACTTGGCTGGGAACTGCATATCCCCGTGGAATACATGTCTTACGTCTATGAAACCCTGCGGACAGCGGGTGCAGAGTTCGGCATTGCCAATGTCGGCTACAAGGCGATCTCCAGCCTGCGTATGGAAAAGCGCTACCTTTATTGGGGAGCAGACATCACCCCCGATGACACACCATTCGAAGCTGGTCTTGGCTTTGCTGTTTCGCTGAAGAAAGGCGACTTTTACGGGCGGGACGCGCTGATTAAACAGCAGGAACGCGGCATCCAGCGCAAGCTCGTTTGTTTCCGCCTTGATGACCCTCTGCCCGTCTATGGCGGGGAAGCCATGATCGCCAATGGTCGGAGTATCGGCATGACGACGAGCGGTGACTACAGCCACACGACCGGAGCTTCCTTGGTATTTGGCTATCTTGCCGGCGATGATATGGCTCTCACCGAGATCGACGTGGAAGCCTTTGGCCGCCGTAGCCGGGCAATACGTGTCGAACGCTGCATCTACGATCCAACCGGCGAGCGCATACGGCAATGAACAAGCACGCAGTGGAGGCATCGCAGGTAAAGACGCGTTTCGATCGCCTCTCCTGTCATACAGCTACCGATCCTGGGCTACGTGCGCGCACAGTCGTCAGTCTGCAGACTAAACCGACTGTGTTTACCGTGCTCCTGTTCCCGGGATTCTCGCAATTATCGTTGTCTTCGATGATCGAGCCCCTGCGTGTGGCCAACACATTGCTCGGTCTGGAGCAATTCCGATGGCGGCTCGTGAGCATTGATGGTCAGCCGGTAAAGTGCGCCAGCGGCTTCAGCATTGGCGTTGACGGTGACTTTCACACTGAACGCACGAACGTTGAAATGTCCCGTGTTCCCGACCTCATGCTTCTGTGCGCAGGTGAAGGTATCGAGGCCCAATGTTCGTCCGAGGTCAGCGCCTTGCTGAGGCTATGCGTGCGCCAGAAGATCGTGATCTATGCGCTTGGAACGGCAACATGGCTCCTAGCCCAGTTGGGTCTCCTGAATTCCAGTCGATGCACCATTCATTGGAACAAGATCCCCGCCCTGTCTGAAACCTTCTATGGACTGAATGTCAACGACGCATTGTTTATGCAGGATGGCCCCTTTGTCACCTGTGCCGGAGAGTTCGCGGCTTTCGATCTCGCCATCGACTTGCTGAAACGGCGCTGCAGTCCGGAAACCGTTGCCAAGGTCTGTCAGCACGTCATCGCAGATCGTGGCCGGGCGGGCGACGCATATCAGTATGTTCCGCCGGGACTGCAGTACACCGGCAAGAACGAAAAACTCATTCAGGTTATTCGTATCATGCTGCAGAACATTGAGATGCCCACCGCTCTCGATGACATTCCCCAACAGGTCGCCTTATCGAGACGCCAGATCGAGCGGCTTTTTCAGCGCAATCTCGGCACAACACCGGGACAGTACTATCTGTCACTTCGGCTCGCCCGGGCACGCCAACTGCTGGTATCAACCAACCTTTCCATCACCAGTGTCGCGATGGCCTGCGGGTTCAGTTCATCGTCGTACTTTTCCAACTGCTTTCGCAATGAATTCGGATTGAGGCCGCACGAGGTTCGTCTCTGATCGGGAGGTAGACGTCCTCGAGAAAGGCCGGAATTCTGTCATATCGGTCCTGATCGCATCGCAATGAAATCCGATCCTGCGTACTGCTGTTGTGAAAGGAAATATGGATTATGTCGGAAGCGGCGAGTCTTGAGACAGCTACGATCTATATCTTTGGACCATTGATCGTGCTGTGCATGCTGCTTGCAATCCACCACAGGCACCATACTTTCCCTGCCTCTTACTGGAGCGTGCTCGGCATTGCTATTCTTGCGTCACTTCTGATCGACGCCGTTGCCAACTCCTCCGCGACTATCGGCAATGATGGAATTCTCTGCAAGCCAATTGCTGTTATCGTCATGTCTGCCTTCATCCGTGTGATCGCAGCCGTCGGCGTTGTCGTTGGAATAGTTTTGGAGATGTACAGATTGCTGAGGCGGCAGATGTCGTAGCGGATTTTATAGAACCGCACTAGCCCCCAATAAGGCCTTTGGAAATCAACCGCCAGGCCGATGCATCCGATTTTTGTGCTCTTCCGATTTGCAAAAGCATACGCCGGGAAGGCCGTCGATTGGAATAGAATTTCGCTGACCTAGACACATGAGGTCGACACAAAAACGCCCGCGTTGAAAGCGGGCGTCGAACGGCTGTTGGTTCGTTAGTCTCGTGTGATTAGCGAGCGACTGATGCGCGGGCAACACTACGGATATCGGCGCGGTCGATACCCAAATCCTGCAGTTCACGGCTGGACATGCGGCCAAGTTCGGTGACGGTCTGACGGAACTTGAGCCAATTGTTGAAGGAGCGTGCTACGTTCATGATAATTCCCTTTCTGAGGGTTGTCTGACGTCAGCAGCCTTGCTTGGCTCCGGCGTCGTTTCGATGATTGGAATATAGGCCTTTCAATCGGTTTAAAACAGGCACAATCCCTCATTCCACCTATGCATCTGGCACAATGGTCATGAAGGAAAATGAATCTATTGGATCAAGCATCTTCAAACTTTGAATTGGGCCGGGGTTGTCATAATGATTATTCGTCAAATAGCTTGCGGTAGTTGAGGTTCATGAACTTGCGGTAGTTGAGGTTCATGAATAAGCAGGCTCGACGTACAAAAAATCATCCCTTTTCAATTTCAATATGGTTACAAGATAGCCAATCCCACAGTGATGGGGCGCATGCCGGACAGCGAGCTGCGGAGCCTGTTCGAGGGATACGGAGACGAACCCTTGTTTGTCGAAAGCAGTCATCCCCAACGGATGCACCAGTTGATGGCAAGAAGGTCGAGGGATTTTGGCGCAGCCACCAGGTGCCTATTGCGAACGCGCAAAGTATGGCCGACATGCTGAAAACCCGAGGCGCTCGACGATCAGGTCTTGAGGGAGCTGCGTTCGAGCGTTGTGTTACCGTAACACGCTTCCATTGCTTCAATGCATAATCAATTGTTTACTGGGAAAATTCCCTTCGATTCTGGAGATTGCACCAAACTTCATCGATAGCAGCTCAGGCAATTTCGAACTTCGAAGATCTTGAATAGTGGAAGAAGTGGTGTGCTGAGCTCATCCGATGGATCACGATTTGACGTCACCCGCCATCAAACCGATAAATCCCGCAAAGCATTCAAGCTGGAATTTCAACTCGATACGGAGAGAGGTGCCATGACCAACTCGAACACCACCGCCAGCAAATCCGGCAAGACGTTCACGGTCGAGGCCGATGCCACCGCCGCCTATTGGCACAACAGCGCCGGCAACTGCCTGCCGCCTCCCGACATGATGGGGGCTTATATGCGTAACCGCCCGGTCCTGACCGGGCCGGCTGAACGCCGCAAGGCCTGGATCATCGGCAGCGGCATCGCGGGCCTTTCCGCAGCCTTTTACATGATCCGCGATGGCGGTATGGCGGGCGAGGACATCACCATATTGGACACGATGCACATCGAGGGCGGCTCGCTTGACGGCGCGGGCAATCCGGAGGACGGCTATATCGTCCGCGGCGGCCGCGAGATGAACTGGAACTACGATAATCTGTGGGACATGTTCCAGGACGTGCAGGCGCTCGAACTGCCCGAGGGCTATAGCGTCCTCGACGAATATCGGTTGGTCAACGACAACGACCCGAACTTCTCCAAGGCCCGGCTCATGCACAAGCAGGGCCAGATACGTGATTTTTCGACGCTGGGCCTCTCCAAATCACAGCAGTGGGAACTGATCCGCCTGATGTTGAAGCGTAAGGAGGATCTCGACGACATCACCATTGAGCAATATTTCAGCGCGGGCTTCCTCGAAACCAATTTCTGGTATCTCTGGCGCTCCATGTTCGCGTTCGAAAACTGGCAGAGCCTTCTTGAAATGAAGCTCTACATGCACCGTTTCCTCGACGCGATTGATGGACTGACCGACATGTCGGCGCTGATCTTCCCGAAGTACAATCAGTTCGACAGTTTTGTTCGTCCGCTGGTAGCGCATCTGCGGGAACGCGGTGTGAAGGTGCAGTTCGACACGCGCGCCTATGATCTCGAAATGACGGTCGAAGGCGAGGCCCGCACGGTTACCGCTATCCGTGCTCATATGGGCGGTACCGATACGACCATTGCCGTTGGCCCGAAGGATCTGGTCTTTGCGCTGACCGGGTCGATGACCGAGGGCACTGCTTATGGCGACATGGACAATGCTCCGGTGCTCGACCGCGGCAGGCATGACCCGGGCGACGCGAGCGATTGGGCCCTGTGGAAGAATCTCGCCAGGAAGTCGCCCATCTTCGGCAAGCCCGAGAAATTCTACGGCAATGTCGATGGCTCAATGTGGGAATCCGTGACACTCACCTGCAAACCGTCGCCCTTTGTCGAAAAGCTGAAAGAGCTTTCGGTCAACGATCCCTATTCGGGCAAAACGGTGACCGGAGGGATCATCACCTTTACCGACTCCAATTGGGTGCTCAGCTTTACCTGCAACCGCCAGCCGCACTTCCCGACCCAGCCGAAGGATGTTCTGGTGGTCTGGGTCTATGCGCTGCTGATGGACAAGGAGGGCAACTTCGTCAAGAAAACCATGCCGGCCTGCACCGGGCGAGAGATCCTGGCTGAGCTTTGCTATCATCTCGGCATTGAAGATCAACTCGACGATGTGGTGGCAAACACCAAGGCGCGTATTGCGCTGATGCCGTATATCACGGCGCAATTCATGCCGCGTGCGGCGGGCGACCGGCCCCATGTTGTGCCTGCGGGTTGCACCAACCTTGGCCTGATGGGCCAGTTTGTCGAAACGTCGAACGACATCATCTTCACAATGGACAGCTCAATCCGCACCGCGCGGGTCGCGGTGTATACGCTTCTGAACCTGCCAAAACAGGTGCCGGACATCAGCCCGACCCAGTACGATATCCGCTCACTGCTCAAAGGCGCACGGGCGCTGAACAATGGCGAACCGTTTCCAGGCGAACGCCTGCTGCATCGTCTGCTGGACAAGACCTATTATGCCCACATCCTGCCGCCGCTGCCCGAACCCGATGCAGCCAAGCGCGGGGCGGCCGAAGGCGAACTGACGGGGCTTCTCGGCAAGGGCAACCAGGCGCTCGGCACTGTGTTCGCTTGGCTGGAAAAGATGCGAGAAAACTTCACCACAAACAAGAATTAGGGTTCGCCAGATGACGCGTTAAACAGCCGATTTCAACGCGGCTCTCTTTTCCCGCTTCAGCAGGAGGCTTACCGTGAGCGCAATCTGATCAAGCGGTTTTTCTCCAAGCTGAAGCACCTCCGACGCGGCGCCACACGCTATGACAAGCTCGGCGCTCAGGCCTTGCCTTGCCAGCCCGCTCCGAGGGCAAGCACGCTTCCCGGCCCGTGCACGGCAGCAAAGAACAAACCGGCTACAAAAGTGAAATGGTCGACGAAGAAGCCGAATTCGGCCTGGTTGTTGGCACAGTGTGACGGGCCGTGGAATGTAAATCCGAGGAAGATGACGTAAACGGCCGCGATCATCGCCGCCGGAGTGAAAACGGCGCCCGTCAGGAAGGCAATGACCAGCAGCATTTCGAGGATCGCTGCGCACCAGGCCAGAAACAGCGGGAATGGGAAGCCGGCGGCGGCGATGTAGCTTGCAGTGGCGCCCATATCCATCAATTTGAAGGAGACAGCCATCAAAAAGACAGTTGCGAAGATAATGCGGGCAATGAGAATGGCGGCAGTCTGCCAGACCGTTTGAGCGTTTTCCATGATGAACCTCCCGGTTGAAGCGGTTGATGCTGCAAGGACGGCCAACATAGGGGGATTCCGACAGGGCTGGGAAATTTGTTTTGCCGGTCGCCTCTTATCCGCGGCAAAACGAACTGGCCACGGCTTTGCGCGAGGACGGTCGCGTCGAGTGGACCCTGTTCATGATCAACTGGATTCTGAACGCCGATCTGCAACGCCGCACCCAAATCGGGCTCAACAAGGACGAGGCCCATCACGCGCTGAAACGTGCCATCAGCTTTCATCAGCGCGGCGAAATCGGCGACTGCGAAAATCCCATCCAAACGGCCGCGGTGGTTCAACCTCACAATCCCCTTTTGCAATAAAAGAAGCCGTGGACTGGATTCCGCTTTGCATGAAGCAATCCACTGTCTTCGATCTCCGGTCAGTTATCAGGCGGCCGCCGAGCCCACCCCGAAAGCAGCATTTGCAGCCTTCGCCTCGATTTCGCCCTGGAACTTGTCCAGGAAGTCATCTCGCCCGATCTCGCCCAAATCAACTGCCTTTGCTCCACCTGCCGCAACGAATGTCACATCGGTGATGCCGATGACGTTCAGGATCAGGCGCAGATACTGGGCCGCAATGTCTCGATCGCGGATTGGGGAACCTTCGGTGTAAACGCCCCCGGAAGCCATAAGCACAGTAGCCCTCTTGCCGCTGACAAGGCCCTTGCCGTCCATCCCGAGCGTCGACCCCTTGCGGACGATGTGGTCAACCCAGGCCTTGAGCGCCGCCGGAATGTTGTAGTTGTACACGGGCGTGGCAATGACGAGATGGTCGGTCGCCAGCAGCTCCGCGACAAGTTCGTCCGACAGCCGGAGCACTTCTTTCATTTCGGTCGAATGCTGCTCGGGCGGCGTGAAATAAGCCCGGAGCCACGGCGCGCTCACAAACGACAAGTCCGTTTCCATCAGATCACGGGTAACTACCTGCCCACCGGGATGTGCAACCTGCCATTCGGCGACGAAGCGACGGGTGAGATTGCGTGAGATCGAAGAACCACCGCGCGGACTGGTCTCGACAACGAGAAGGTGGGGCATGAATGGTATCCTCGGATTTGAGTTGGCCGAAGCGGAAGCCGGAGTTCGGCGCGCCGAGAGCATGGCTGCAGCTTGCGCACTGGACGACCATCATTAAAAGAGATAATAATCCGATCATCTCTATCTGTTTTGGCGATGAAATGTTGGGCAGTTTGACCCTGGACCAGCTGCGCGTGTTGGTGGCGATCACCGAAACCGGCAGCTTCTCGGCTGCCGGTCGCAAGCTCCACCGTGCCCAGTCTGCGATCAGCCAGGCCATTGCAACGCTGGAAGACGTGCAGGGGGTGATCCTGTTCGATCGGAGCAGCTATCGCCCGCACCTGACGGATGCAGGCCGCGCACTGGTCGCTCAGGCTCGTGTCGTCCTGTCGGGCACGGCACGTTTCGAGGCGATGGCCGCCGCCACGCGCAATGGACTGGAGCCCGAGCTTGCAGTGGCAATTGATCCGCTGGTACCCACTGCTTCGTTTATCGACAGCCTGCATGCGCTCCGCGATGCGTTTCCTCACCTGCCGGTGAGCTTCTCGGAAGAGGGCCTCGGCGGCGCCGAGCGACGATTGCGCCGGGGAGAAGCTGCGCTCGCGTTCTGCGTGCTTCTACCTGATGTGCCTGAAGATGTTGTAGCTTTGCCATTGCTTGACGTGCGCCTGCTTCCGGTCGTGTCGCCAGCCCATCCGCTCGCCCGGCTCGGCCGACCGGTAACGCGCGCGGACCTGGATGAGCATGTCCAGCTTGTGCTGTCTGATCCGTCCACACCGGACAATCCCGGCTATGGAATTCTTGGAACCAAGGTGTGGCGCTTCGTTGAGCTGGGGCGCCGGCTGGATTTCCTCCTCGCAGCGCTTGGCTGGTGCCGGATGCCCGAACATCTGGTGATGCCGCTTCTGGTCGAAGAGCGTCTCGTGCCGCTGCAAATTGAGGACGATCCTGCCAGCGCTCACAGCCCTCTGACCATCTATGCCGCGCATATGCGAGATCGTTTCCCGGGCCGCGCAGGCGCATGGCTCCTCGACAATCTTCAGGCCCGGTTCATTTGAGTTTCAGCGCATCCTCGCTCAGAGGCGGACATGGCAATTTCCACCCATCGCTGAGTCTAGAACCACAATCGCCGGGATCGTACGACAGAAAAAGATCAAGCTATGGGACGCTCTTAGCGCTAGCTGAGGCATTAAGCCATGACGTCCGATCGGTGAACGCCCCAAATGACGAGACATCTTGTCCTCAACGGATGAGGTTTGCACTTGCGCCCAACCGACAATGAGCCCTGTCGACGACGGGACTCACGATCCATAAGTCTGATGATACGAAATTCTACATGGGATCCGGCACCTGTTTAAATTCAGGGCCTGCCAGCAAACGATCAGTTGATCGCACAGAGAAAGACTTTCAGCCTTCCTTTGTGAATGCCGATAGGAGCTTATTCTAGGCATCTTCGATTGGAGACAAAAATTCCGTTGGCGCTGCAGTTGGGCTCCTTGACCGCTAGCGCCACAGAGTGTTTTTATGGCAGGCAACGGTTGTCCAACCTCGGCAATTGACACGCTGAATGCAGCTGACAGCGACGGCATCATCCCGGCAACCATGAAATGCGAAGCCGTCAGCGAAAAGATCGTCAATCCCAGGATACAGACCAGGAGAGGCATCTTCTGCCTCGCCGGCATTTCTGTTGGCGCTCGCACTGAAGCGCTGGGATCAATGATGTCCCTTGTTCGTAAATCATTTTCTATAATTTACACTACATAATTTGCGATCCAGCTTGTTTCTCCCGGTCAAGCGATTTATATAATTTCCACTACAGAAAGGAACATCATGGCAATTCGAGGCCGGCCGCGCAGTTTTGATCGCGATGATGCGCTGCAGCGCATAATGGAAGTGTTCTGGGCCAAGGGGTATGAGGGCACGCAGCTCAACGACCTGACAGCGGCGATCGGAATTACCCCTCCAAGTTTTTATGCCGCCTTCGGCTCGAAGGAAACGGCGTTTCGCGATGCGGTCGATCTCTATGTGGCAACCGTTGGGTCTGGCACGCTGCGCGCACTCGATGAGGGTGCGACCACGCGTGAATCGATACACGCCATGCTTTCAAGCAGCATCCATACAGCGCTCAGCGCACCGCAATCGGGCGGCTGCCTGCTGGTCCTCGGTGTCGTCAACTGCCAGATTGAAACCGAACCCTTACGTGAACTGCTCCGGCACATCCGCAAAGACACCGAAGCGCATATCCACGCCCGGCTGGAACGCGGCATTGCGGAGGGTGACCTGCCGAACTCGAGCAACATCCGGGTGCTGGCCAACTACTACAGCGCAGTGATGCAAAGCCTTTCGATGCAGGCGCGCGATGGTGCCACAAGAGATGAACTGGAAGCTCTCATCGATCCGTCAATGACGGCCTTATCATAAACGGCCAACGCCGAACCACTACTCCAAGAGCCGGAAAGAAAATTATGCAAGATCAGACTGCCAATTCCGTCGACCACCATGCCACATCCACCGGAAAGGTCGTTGTATCTCAAGCGCTGCGAGCCGACGTCGAACAATTCCATTATGCCCCAGCCCGGCGCGCTGGAGATTTCGTCTTTCTGTCTGGCGTGGTCGCCCGCAATGAGCAATCGGCACCGATGAACGCCGAGAGCTTTAGCAGCGAACTGCGCCGTGTCTTCACATCGATGGAACAATTGCTGCACGCATGCCAGGCGCGCATAGAAGATGTTGTGGAGCTGCAGATGTTTCACGTGTTCGGCAGTGACCGCCTGGCATTGGACAAAACCGAACAGCTGACCGCGATCGCACGCGTTCGGGACGAGTTCTTTCCGGCTCCCTATCCTGCTTGTGTGGAGCTGGCAGTCGCTGACCTCAATCCCGAAGGTGGGCTGGTGGAGATCAAGGCGACCGCATTTGCGCCGTTGTTGCAGCTCCGCGATATCTAGCCTGTCGAGGGCTCGGTTATGCTGGCGTGCGGTCTTGAATTATGAACGACAAACATGACTTGGAGTCATCTTGATCAAAGTTGAAAAGGCTTTGGCAGCTGCAGCTGCCCTGCAACCGGGCGCGATTGTTGCTGTTCTCAATGACAAATCATCAGTGCTGACAGCGGGCTATGTCGACACGGAGCATTCCTCCAAGCTGAAGCCGGATGCAATTTTCCGTATCTCGTCGATGACCAAGCCAATCACAGCCGTTGCACTCATCATGCTGATCGAGAAGCTTCAGATCGGCTTGTCCGATCCGGTAGCCAGATGGCTGCCGGAATTGAGCAACCCGAATGTACTGGTTGATTTGAATGGTGATTTGGACCGAACAGTCCGTGCCAATCGCGAAATCACCGTTGAGGATATCCTTACCTCGCGACTAGGCACCGGCATTGTACCCGCTGCACCCGGCAGCACACCAATCCAGAGAGAGATAGAACGCCAGCAGCTTGTCGGTTTTGGGCCGCCAAACCCTGCAACGCCCACCGATCAAGATGAGTGGATCAGGAGGCTGGGCAGACTGCCTCTGTTGGCGCAGCCCGGTGAGCGATGGTTTTATTCGGTGGCATCCAATGTGCAGGGAGTGCTGATCTCGCGTCTCGCGAAAATGCCATTGTCGAAATTCTTGCAAGAGCATATTTTTGAGCCATTGGGCATGATTGACACGGGCTTCTACGTCAGGCCGGAAAAACTGGCCCGACTGACGCCGGCATATTCAAGTGACTTGAGGCTGTCCGATAGCCAGAAGGACGCCTGGTCAAAGCCCCCCGCATTCGAAGGTGGAGAAGGCGGCTTGGTCTCAACCGCCGCCGACTACATGGCCTTTGTCAGAATGCTGCATGCACAGGGCAAGACACCCCGAGGACAATTGGTCGGCAAGGAATGGATCCGTCGCATGTTCACTGATCATCTCACCCGCGACCAGCGAACCGACGCCGCCTATTTCCTGGACGGTCGTGGCTGGGGATACGGCGTCTCGGTCGATGCGGGCCGCTCTTCCGCTGAAGCCATGCATGGAACGATCGGTTGGGCGGGTGGATTGGGAAGCTCCTGGCTCAGTAACCTCAACAACAAAAAAGCCGTGGTGGTTCTCTGCTCCAGGGCTCTCGATGACCCCGAGGTCTATTCAAGTCACCAAGCTCTGCAGGATGCAGTGCTTGGTTAACCGGCTTTGCTGTTCGATCCCAGCCTGGATTCAGCGTCACAGGTGAGGAAGTTGCCACTTCATTGGCTCGGCCCACTGCTGTCAATGACATCAACGTGCCGCAGCGAAACGGCGGCGAGGATGGTGGCGCTCACCCTTAATGCGCAATCCACACGGCCTTAGCACAGCTCAGTTGTTCGCACTATTTGCCGACTTGCGCCGCCGACAATCTCGTGGTAACGTTCCCACACAACAGCAAAGCAGAGCGCCCATGCAACGGAAGCGTCCGACAATAATCGATGTGGCAAAGAAGGCAGGCGTATCGAAGAGTACGGCTGCCCGAGCGCTTTCCGGTGCGTCCAACATTACCGATGATGCGCGGGAACGGGTACAAAACGCTGCGAAAGCTATGGGTTATGAACGCAACGATCTGGCAGTCGGCATGCGATCAGGGAAGACTGGACTACTGGGTCTTGTTGTTCCCGATATTGCCAATGCTTTTTGGGCGGAAGTTGCGCGCGGCGCTCAGGACCGGGCGTTTGAAGCAGGATCTTCGCTGCTTGTCTTTTCTTCTGATTGGCAACTGAACCGGGAAGAGAACCACTTGCGTGCGCTACGTCAGGTGCGGGCAGATGGAGCAATCCTCAATCCGATCTCCGATAGCGTGAGCGGTCTGGATCGTGCTGCCTTGCCATTTGTGCTGATAGGATCAAGCGCCGAGCGCATTCCTGATGTTTCCAGTGTGGGGTCCGATATTCATCAGGCGGTGACGATCGGATTGGATTATTTTGTTTCAATGGGGCACTTTTCACCTTGCCTCATTCTCGGCCCGCACTCACGGATAGCAAGGGCCCGTTTCCTGCGTGCAGTCTACGACCATTGCCTGGCGCGCGATTTCGACCCTGCCTTGCTCGAAATAGAAGATGGGGAATATACGGTCGACGGCGGTTATCAGGCGATGACGCGGCTGATGGCGTCCAAGCGGACAGGCCATCTCTCGATCTTTGCTGCCAACGACCTGATGGCGCTCGGCGCATTGCTGGCCGCGCGTCATGCGGGCCTGCGTTGCCCGGAAGATGTTTCAATCATTGGTTTCGACGGAATCCCGGCAGGAGCATATTCCGACCCGGGACTTACCACCATTGAGAAGCCAGGCAGAGCAATAGGCCGTCAGGCTGTCAACTCCTTGCTTGATGAGATCGAAGGGCGTCCTGATCACGGTCGCATCCATTTACCTTGCCGCCTCATTGAACGTGGCAGTGTGCGCGATCTTTTGCAGCCTGCCATGAAGGTGTTTACCGCTACGGGAGGAGCGTAAGACATGCACGCATCATCAAAAGCCAGACCAACTGTGCAAATTTTTGGGAACGTTCCCATGTCTAACTCATTCAAACGCGGTTTTCGGCGTTGGTGGCCCTTTTATCTTATGATGGCTCCTGGCATCGTGTTCTTTTTCATCTTCCATTATTTGCCTATCTGGGAAGCACGCATCGCGTTCGAACAGGTCAGGATCATACCCCCCAATATCTGGGTTGGGATGAAACATTTTCTCCTGCTGTTTTCTTCACCCATCTTTTGGCAGGTCCTGGTCAATACCCTCATCATCTCGACCATGAAGATGGCGTTCTTCTTCCCAGTGCCAATTCTGGTCGCACTTCTCCTCAATGAGGTTCGCGGTGGCAGTCTGCGAAAGTTCATCCAATCGGCCATCTATCTCCCGCACTTTCTCTCCTGGGTCGTAATCGCCGGCGTCTTTATCGCAGCACTTTCGCCAACCGATGGAGCGGTCAACAATCTGCTTGGGATGGCCGGTATTGCGCCGAGGCCCTTCATGACAGACACAGGTTCCATCCGCTGGGTGCTTGTGTTCACTGAGATCTGGCGCTCGGCCGGCTGGGACAGCCTGCTCTATCTTGCTGCCATTATCGCGATCGACCAGCAGTTATACGATGCCGCGGAAATCGATGGTGCCAATCGCTGGCAGAAGATCAGGCACGTTACCCTGCCCGGTATTGCGCCGACGATTGCCACGCTCTTTATCCTCAATGCCGGCATGTTCCTGAATGCGGACCTCAATCAGGTCATCAATCTTTCCAACGACGTTGTCCGCACGAAGATCGATATTGTGGACACCTATGTCTACCGGATCGGACTTCTGGGCGGCGAATACTCGCTGGCAACGGCGGCTGGCCTGTTCAAGGCGGTCCTTGGCACCATCATGATCACCGCCGCTCACTTTGTATCCAAGCACCTCACTGGCAAGGGAGTCTGGTAATGGCCCTGTCGCGCAAGACTCCGCTCGAACGTATCGAATATGCGTTGATTGTTTCCACATTGCTGCTGCTTGTTGTTGTAACGGTGCAGCCCCTGCTTAACCTCTTGGCCATTTCATTCTCCGAGCCGGCAAAAGTGCCCGGAATGAATGGTTTAACAATTGTTCCAAGCGGCCTTTCATTCGATGTATGGAGTGTCTTGCTGCAACACCCCAATGTGCAACGAGGGATTTTCAACTCCATATTCATAACGGCTTCAAGTACCCTGATTGGCGTCGTCGGTACGGCACTGATGGCTTGGGGCCTATCGCGACCCGGCCTGCCAGGAAGACGGACATTGTTCGTTCTGGTGCTTGTCACGATCGTCTTTGAACCGGGTATCATCCCCGATTATTTCATCAACAAGCGCCTGGGGTTACTCGACAGCTACTGGTCGGTGATACTCTACAAGGCGGTGAACGCCTGGTACCTCATTATCCTTGTGCGGTTCTTTGAGGAAATTCCGGCCGAGCTTCTGGAGGCAGCAGAACTCGACGGCGCAAATGCCTTTCAAGTCTTTTGGTATCTGGTTTTACCCCTTGCCAAACCGGCATTGGCAACGATCTCCCTGTTCTACCTTGTCTTCCATTGGAACGAGTTTTTCCATGCCATGATCTATCTGAATGACCAGAGCAAGTGGCCTCTGCAGGTGGTGCTGCGCCAGTTTGTTATCGATGGAGACAAGCTCGCCATCGTCGGCCTCGATAAGGCCACCAGCAACACCGGTTCCGGGCAAATAGATTTGAGGTCCCTGAAGGCAGGCATGATCATTCTGACGATCGTGCCAATCCTCGCGATCTACCCGCTGATCCTCAAGTTCTTCACCAAAGGCACCATGAGCGGGGCGCTCAAAGGCTGAAGCAGGAATACCCAACAAACGAGAAAAATAAGGAGGAGAATACATGCAACGTATTATTACTTTAATGGCAACAACAGCCCTGACCTTCAGCCTCTTCGTCTCTGTCCCGGCCATGGCAGACCCGGTCAAGATTCGCATCGTGGCCAAAGATTTTGTGCCATCCAACCCCGACGACGTGAAGCACGTTCAACGCATTGAGGACGCACTCAAGGCGCAAGGGGTCGATATTGATATTGAACTCGTCAATCTGCCTTCGTCCGGTTACGCCGACAAGCTATCGGTGATGCTTCTCTCGGGCAATATTCCCGATCTGATCTATTTCCAGGGCGGCGATACCAAGATGGTCGAACAAGGGATTTTGACAGATCTTGGCCCGCTCGTCGCCGATACAAAATACCTCAAAAATGCCTTGTGGCCGCAAAATATCGAGCGCCTGAAAAATTATCCCTACCTGCTTTATGTCTTTCCGGCGCGCGCTCCACAGCCGCTCATTCGCAAGGACTGGTTGGAAAAGACCGGTCTTAAGGCACCGGAAACCGTCGACGACTACGTCACGCTGTTCAAAGCATTGCACGATAGCGATCTGGACGGCAATGGCGTCAAGGATACCTACGGCGTGACGATGGCGGAGAACACCAATGATCTGGATTCAATCTTCAACCAGGCGTTCGGTGTCACCGGCAGTTGGATGAAGAACGCGGCCGGCGGCTGGGTAAGTTCGCGTGTAACAGCACAGGAAAGGAACAAGATCGCATTTTACGCCTCGTTGCGAGCGCAGGGACTTCTCGATCCGGAATACATCACCAACAAATTCGATGTGAAGGAAGACAAATTCTACACCGGCAAGGCTGGAGTGATCTTCTCGTCTTCGGCGGAGAATGTCGATGTTTATCGCGGCAAGATGCGCCAAGTACATCCCGGTACCGAACTTGCCCTGCTTCCTATTCCGAAGGGCCCGGGCGGCACGGGTTTGGCGGCTGTTGACGTTTCGAGGGAATCGCGCGGATTTGCGATCTCCACGCTTTCGCAACACAAAACCGAGGTGATGAAATTCCTCGATTTCATGGCGAGCCCCGAAGGCCAGATGTTCGATCGGATGGGCTTTGAAGGAAAAGAATACACCAAGGACGGTGCCACCTTCACAGTGACCGACAAGATATCAACCTGGTATTCGCGCATCATGGCGGCTGCCAACTGGCAACCGCCGGTCATCTGGCAATCCGAAGCCGCCCAGCAGTGGCTGGCTAATATCAAGACATTCTACAAGCCTGACAACGCCTTTGTCTGGCCTGCCGAATACGCACCCGATCTCGATGCAACCGAGAGCGTGTATCGCGCCTGGGTTTACAAGTTCATCTCCGGCCAGGCCAAGATGGATCAATGGGATCAATATGTTGCCGAATGGGAAAACGCAGGCGGCACGCGTCTCAACGAATATGCAAGGACCATGCTCAATGCAGCCAAGTAATACAAAACCACTTTCTCTGAATGGCCGCATCCGCGCGCTTCTTCACGGCATCGCGTTGGGTGATGCTCTGGGAGCGCCTGTCGAAAAGCTCTCGGCTGGCGAGATTGCCGTGCGCTACGGACGAGTATCCTTGCTCGATACGGATTGGCACAAGATGGCGCTTGATGCTACCGCAAGGAATGGCAGAGTACGCGGCAATGGCATTGTCACGGACGATACGCTGATGACGCTATGCCTCATGGATATCTACAGTGAGACGCGCCGGCACTTGGACGCCTGGGACATGGCGGACGGCATGGTGCGCCAGATAGCGTGGGTCCCGCGATATGTGCCTGAACTGCAGCGCGAAGCAATGTTGATCGAGCGGCTGTTTTATCCGGAAAAATGGATATTTCAGCGTCATCAGCTTGCCTCTTGCGATCCTCGCCAGGGCGGGATCGGCAACATGGTCAATTGTGGTGCAGCCATGTACGTCGCCCCAATTGGGGTTGTGAACGCCTGTGACCCCAAAGGGGCATATGACGAGGCCATAGCTTTTGCCTCGGGCCATCAGGAAAGCTTTGGACTCGAGGCGGCGGGCGTGATGGCTGCAGCTGTTGCCGCGGCCTTTGTACCCGGGACAACGATTGAGGCTGTCATCAATGCGGTTTTGTCTCTTGCCAAGGACGGCACCGCAAAGGCGATCGCCAATATTGCCGACGTGGCGCGCCGGCAGAAACTGGCGGGCGCAGACTATCAGACCCTTGTCGCTGCGTTTCACGCGGCAATGGCCCCCTATTCGCCCATGGGCGATGACGTAAATCACACGCCCGACAAGGCTGGCCGTTTGACGGGTGCCTATCAGCCAAACCGGTTGGGTGCTGTCGAGGAATTGCCGCTGGCATTGGGTTTTTGTCTCTTCAATGATGGCGATTTCCGCAGATCGATTGAAGACGGAATCAACTCCGGACGGGACACGGATTCTATCGGCGTAATGGCAGGCGCAATTCTTGGTGCCATGCACGGCGAAAACGTCATCGCCGCCGCCGATCGCCAGCAAATCGACACGATCAATCGGCTGGACCTCAACGCCGCTGCTGACGTGTTCACGGAAACCGTCAGGATTATCCACGCCGCCGATCAGTCTGTGAGTGAGGTGCGTGCCAGGGATCGAGCGGTCCTGAGCGTCTAGTTAAGAACTTTAAAAGCTGCCGGGAGGAACGGTGCATGTCGGAAATTGAACTTAGAAACGTAGCCAAGGCATATGGCAGCGTGGCCATTCTGGACGATATTTCGCTTGGTATGAGCGAGGGCGAATTTGTCGTGCTTGTCGGCCCGTCGGGCTGTGGAAAGTCCACGCTGCTGCGCATGATCGCCGGACTGGAGGATATCACGTCCGGTGAAATCACCATCGGTGGCAGGATCGTCAATGACATCCCGGCGAAGGAGCGTGATATCGCCATGGTCTTCCAGAGCTATGCGCTTTATCCGCATATGAAAGTCGCAGACAATATGAGCTTTGCGCTGAAGCTTGCCGGCGCTCCAAAGGCCGAGATCAGCAAGCGCGTGACCGAAGCTGCCGAGATACTCGGGCTTGACAAGCTTCTCGATCGTTTGCCGCGCGAACTTTCCGGCGGGCAACGGCAACGCGTGGCCATGGGACGGGCCATCGTTCGTGATCCGCGCGCATTCCTTTTCGATGAGCCCCTGTCCAATCTTGACGCCAAGCTCCGCGTAAAGATGCGCGGTGAAATCAAAAAATTACATCAACGGCTTGGCAAAACGATGGTGTATGTAACCCATGACCAGACAGAAGCCATGACTATGGCCGACAAAATCGTGGTGCTCAACGGCGGAAAGATAGAGCAGGTTGGCGCGCCGCTTGAGCTTTACGAAAATCCATCCAACCTCTTTGTTGCCGGATTTATCGGTTCTCCGGAAATAAATCTGCTGCAAGGTAAGGTCGATGGGCGGTTTGTACGGCTAAGCGATGATTTGCTGCTGCCACTGCCGCCCAGCATTGCTGTTCCTCAAGATACCGGGATCATCTATGGGGTTCGCCCACAGCATATCTATCTGGATGGCAAGGGCTTCGCCGCCGAGGTTGTTCTGGTGGAGCCAACAGGCGACGCGCAAGAAGTCCGGATGCGGCTTGGGATAACGGACGTCACAATGGTTTTACATGAAGCAACACCTATGCGAACAGGTGCGCAGGTCAATGTCGGCTTTGATACGGCAAAAGTGCTGTTGTTTGACAACGAGACTGGCAACCGCATCAAGTGACGCGGTTTCAAAGTAGCTGCCGAGACGGTGGAACTGGGATCATAACCAGCCAGACCGTGAATTTGGTGTTAGAGAAGAGTAGTCTTCTCTCACCCGCATCTGATCACACCCTCCCAGAATTGAGAAATGCTTCTGTCGGTCCAGACTACGAAAATCAGCGATCGAATTTTATGGAGTTTTCTTGCTCACAGCAATTTGAACCCAGCCCCCTTCTTCTTACTACGCACTTGCCAAGTTTGTAGCGGAGCCGCCTGAGCCCTATTGAGTACACTTCAGCATTCATAACTGGGGCGTGTACATGCAAATTGGCATACCCTTGGGCTCGAATTCTTCCTTTGTAAACGCCGATACTGACCAGTTTTACGCATTTTCGATTAGAGACAAAAAATCCACGATAGCTCATCGAAGACTTGGAAATCAGCGGCATTCAGAGGTCTTATCGATACATCGAGTCGTGTCGACTGAAGTGGAGAAATCCCAAAGACCTGAGGATACGAGGGGAATGTTCATAGCGCGTCCAAAGTACGCTCAACCGATTTGCGAAATGCGAATGCGAGACGTGCTAGGGTTTGCCTGCTCCTACTGTGATGCTGGAGAATAAATCATCGTCGATATCACCTTTGTCAGAGCCGACGTTAACACCCGCAACCGGGCGATAGCGGCCGTCTCGATAGGCCAGACTGAAGTGCACAGGCTGGTCGAAGCGATTGCTTGAATGGCATTCCGCGGCCGTTTTGGTTGACGTCTCGTGCATCACCGTCTGTTCGACCCGCAGTTCGCGATAGCCTGGTTCCTTTTTGGGAGCAATTGTGAGTGTACGCTTGATCGTCGTCGAGCTACCACTGCAGTCCCCGTCATTTTCACCATTCGTGCGCTCCATAATCAGTCCATCCAGCACCCGTTCAATGCCGCCATTGTTAAAAGTGTAGAGCCAGAGCGCATGTTCGTCATAGGGATTAACACGCGAACTGCCATTTTGCGAAGTGCGCAGACCAAAGGCGCGCAGATCACTACTCACATCGTAGCGGGCCGTATCGAGTTCGAGGCTGCTGAACTGAATGGCATCGGAGAAGGCCATGCCCGTCTCGATACGTCTGGCGAGCAGCTTGCCAGTGGTGCGATTGAAGACAATGATCTCCACATCTCCCTTGTTCTCGCCCTCAGCTGGCGGGACGGCCTCGAGTATCGGTATCGCAGCCAGGGTGAGTTCCGGCCTGTAGGGCCAGACCTTGCACACCACGTTGTCGGGATTGATCACCTGGGCATAGCCACCACTTTTGACAGCCAAACCGTCTGCGACCTGCTCTGCCTTAGGATAAGCCTGCTTGAGCAAGGTATCTGTGATATCGCAATCCGCAAGGGCGTGGGTCGGCAGCATCATGGCGAATGTTGTGATGCGCAGTACAGCGGTGAATTTCATCAACTGATCATTTGACCTTCTGAAACAAAGATTGAGTCTGAACAAGCTTTCTCAACGGCACCGTAACCTTAGCTTTCATCAAGGTAAAATACTGTTGTTGAGTTTCATCACCGGTTGATTCATTTTATCTCGATTGACCACGGTCGATCGAGATAAAATGAAGACAGACATGAGTTTCTTATGGACCCGCTAGGTCAGAGTGAAATGGCTAAAGGGATTAATCCGATACAGAAATCAACAAGTGCCCCACAAAACGTAATGCTCCCCCATTTTGCCCGTTGATCACAACGGATACTCTCCAGGCACGGTCCCTGAACCAACACCAACTGCGGGCGTCCGCTGTTGACCATTAAGCTTTGGGTGCTTTCCGCTTCAATTCGATGCAATTGTCGGGTTTCGGATTTTGATCGCATTGCGTGGGCGTGGCAAAGTCCATCACGTCACCCGGGCCGGTCACAAGCTTGAACTTGAGAGCTTCATCATAGGTCAGCATAAGCATGTCGCTGGCCGGAACTGTGAGCATCCGCTCAAGAAGGGACGACTCAGCTCCCATCCCTGTCAAATATGCGTTGAGTTGCCTTCGGGTGTCTCTGCTTAGCTTTGTCGTTGTATAGGTTCGGGTGGGTTCGCGCCCGATGATCTTCTTGTCGATTATCTTTTTCTTGCCATTCACGATCCGATAGCGGGTTTGATAACGAACCATGCTCTGTGTGACAGTGGTGGTCATTTGATGGATACCAATTTGCGAAGACGTCCCTACGAGCCGTTTTACCCCGCCAGCCAAGACGTATGGGCAAGCGGACATACAATATGCCCAGACCGGATAAACAAATCCGGCGTAGGCACCGTCCGGATAATTCGGTCGGCAGCCCTCTTGATCCGGCCCGCAACCACTATAGTTGGTAAAACCCACAGCCGTGATCAGACCGCGCTCGCGGATCAAGCGTCCCATCTCCATCGCGGCCAGCACGGCTCCTCCATTTGAATCGATGACGATGGGCAAGCGCCGCTTGCCGAGCTTCTGCAGAACCTTGCGGAGTTTCGACGGTGTATCAGGCTTGATCGTACCATACGCAGATATCCATTCCGGACAAGATGGCTCACAGGTCGACGTTGCACTGCGTACGATGGCAAAACGCATGTCTGAAGCACGCGTCAGTGGTGACTTGGCCGAGCGTTTCGGAGGCGCGTACGGATTGGAAACAATGGTGGGAGGGGGCGGAATATCCGGTCCCTTTGCAGGGATATTTGTTTCGCTCGCCGGGCCAGGCGTTGCAAGCGGCGCCTGGTCTGACATCGCCGCAAAAACCGGCGTCAACGCAAAACACGCAAACATAACCGTTGCCGCAATGCGTAAAATGCTGGGCAGGCGCGCAAACAGCACCGAAAACGACAGAACTTTGTCCCTCTTCATGCTTTCCCCACAAGCAAATTCCAGGATTGGATATAAAGCATATTTATTACCTTTCCTGCATGGCCTGTGACGAGATTTCGGCGAGCGGCGAGAACAGATATTCGAGAATGCGGCGCTTTCCGGTCTTGACCTCCACAGTCACGGACATGCCTGGAGAGAGAGGCATTGCTCGCCCATCGACATTGATCTGGGTCACATCCGGCCGGATGGTGACGGGAAAGACGAGGTTCTGCATGCGCTGGGCATTGCCGGTGGGAATGATGCTCTGCAGCTCTTTCGCCGCAGCGCCTTCCAGCGCTTGAGCATCCGGTTCGGGAATGGCATCGGTGGCAATGCGGGTCACTTTGCCCTCGATGATGCCGTAGCGGGTGAAGGGGAAGGCCTCGACCTTGATGACGGCGGTCTGGCCGTCTCGCACAAAGCCGATGTCGCGGTTGGGAAGATAGGCCTCGATCTCGAGCGAGGCATTTTCCGGCACGATGCGCATCAGCTCGCTGCCTGCGGTGACCACCTGGCCGATGGTGGTGACGGCCGAGGCCTGCACGGTGCCATCGATCGGGCTCAGGATGGTCATGGAGGAGCGGCGCTTGCTGGCCTTGATCAGCTGCTGTTCGAGTTCATCGACGCGGCGCGCCGCTTCCGACTGCTTTTGCACATTGTCGGAGAGAAAGCTGCCGACGAGTTTTGCCGCCTCGCTTAACGCGACATCAAGCGCAGCCCGCGCCGCTGCCAGCTGGCCGGTCTGCGTGACGAGACTGGCCGCGGCCTCCTGCTGCGATTGCAGGGCATCGATGACCTGGGCGCGCGAACCGGCGGCCGTCGGGATCAGCTCGGTGCGCATGGAGACGCGTTCGGTCAGGGTTTTGACCAGAGCCGTCTGCGCGGCGATCGTCCGGGTCAGGCTGTCGATCTCGGTCTGGCGCTGGCGGCGCGTCGCGTCGAGATTGGCAAGCGATGAGTGCAGCTGCGTCGTATCGGCCCGGTAGATCAGCTGTTCCCGGTGGCGGATCGGTTCGGAGATGCCGGCGGTAAAGGCCAGCGGCCGCTCGGTGATGCGGCCAATGTTCCATATCCCCTTCTCCTGCCATTCGGTAACGGTTGCCAGCACCGCTTCGCGGCGGGTGACTTCGGCGCGGAACGCTTGAAGGCTGACGGCAAGCGCGGTTTCCTCTGACTTGATCTCCGTGTCATCGAGCGCAACCAGAATGTCGCCCGCCTTGACTTGGCTACCGTTGGTGACCGGGACCGTTTTTGTTCGCCCGAGCTCGATCGACTGCACGATCTTGACCCGGCCCGTCGGCTGCACTTTGCCTTGCGCCGTTGCGACGATGTCGAACGTGCCGAGATAGCTCCAGATGAGCGCGCATGTCGCCAGGATGCAGATGAACCAGATGAAGGCGGTGCGGATGGGTGAGGCCGGTGTTTCCAGGATCTCCAGCGCCGCCGGCAGGAACTCATTGTCGGCGCGCTGGCGTTTGATCGCCTTCAGCCTTGCCTTGCCGGCTTTTTCCGGTTGGGCCTTTCCGGGATTGTCAGGGGCTGCCTCGAGAGGTTTCATGCCTGGTTGCTCCCCGACTGCAACTGCCACAGATGGGCGTAAAGACCGTTCTCTTTGGCAACGAGCGTGTCGTGCGTTCCCTCTTCGACAATCCGCCCGTCCTTCATGCCGATGATGCGGTTGCAGTAGCGCACGGTGGCAAGCCGGTGGGCGATGATGATCACGGTGCGGCCGCGCACGATCTCGCGCATATTGGCAAGGATGATCCGCTCGCTCTCATAGTCGAGCGCACTGGTGGCTTCATCCAGGATGAGGATCGGCGGATTGGTGGCGAGCGCCCGGGCAATGGCCAGCCGCTGGCGCTGGCCGCCGGAAAGATTGGCGCCGCGCTCCTCGATCAGCGTGTCATAGCCGCGCGGCAGTTTTGAGATGAACTCGTCGGCCCCCGACAACTGCGCCATGCGCATGGCCGCTTCGCGCGACATGGCGGGATTGGCCAGCACGATATTGTCGTGGATGGTGCGGTTGAACAGCATGTTTTCCTGCAGCACCACGCCGATATTGGAGCGCAGCCAGGCGGGATCGACCTGGGCAATGTCTTGCCCGTCCATGAACACCTGGCCATTGCTGGGGATATAGAAGCGCTGTACCAGCTTGGTCAGGGTCGACTTGCCCGATCCCGACGGGCCGACAATGCCGATGACTTCGCCGGGTCTGACCGTCAGGTTGATATCCTTCAAAACGTCCTGCGCATCGGGGGCATAGCGGAAGGTCACCGACTTGAAGGTCAGGGCACCCTTGGGTGCCGGCAGCGAGACGGCAATGGCCGGGCGCGGCTCCTGCGGCGCATTCAGGATATCGGCAAGGCGCGAGACCGAGACCTGCACCTGCTGAAAGTCCTGCCAGAGCTGCGACAGGCGCAGGATCGGCTGCGCCACCTGGCCCGCGATCATGTTGAAGGCGACCAGCGCGCCGACGGTCAGTTCGTCATTGATCACCGCCTGCGCCCCGAAGAGGAGAAGTGCCGCACTCGTGACCTTGCTGACATATTGAATGGCGTTCTGGCCCTTGGCAGCGAGCATGGTGGCGGCAAAGGACGAGCGGATATAGGCGGCCAGCCGCTCCTCCCACTGCGCCGCGACAACCGGCTCGACCGCCGCCGCTTTCAGCGTCTGCACCCCGACCACCGTCTCCACCAGCAATTGCTGGCTGAAGGCCCCCCGGTCGAACTTCTCGTCGATCTTCTCTTTAAGAAACGGACGGATGAGAAAGCCGATGGTGAGATAGAAGGGAATGGAGGCCACGACGATCCAGGCGAGCTTGGCCGAATAGGCAAACAGCACGAAGATGAAGATGATGGTGAAGATGAAGTCGAGCCCGGAGAACAGGCCCTGCCCGGTCAGAAAGTTGCGGATGGTTTCAAGCTCGCGTACCCGCGCCACGGTCTGGCCCGCCGCCCGTGTCTCGAAATAGCTGAGCGGCAGGTTGAGCAGATGCCGGAACAGCCGCCGTCCGAGCTCCACATCGATGCGGTTGGTCGTGTGCGACAGCGCATAGGTGCGCAAATATTGCAGCACCACATCGAACAGCCCGATGGCGGCCAGCCCCACCACCAGAACGATCAGCGTGGAATAGCTGCGATGCGCCAGCACCTTGTCGACCACCACCTGGAAGAACAAAGGCGTGACCAGCGCAAACAGCTGCACGAACAGCGAGGCCAGAAGCACATGACCGAGCGAGCGGCGATAACGCCACAGCGACGGCAGGAACCATTTGAAGTCGAACGTGTCGCGGGACACGCCTGCCCCCGCGAACCGCCGCTGCACCAGAATGAACGTGCCGCCGGTCAGCTGCAACAGTTCGGCAACCGGCACCTCGCGCGAGCGGAAATCCACCGGATTGACAACCCGGCACATCCCCTCGGCATTCGCACCGCCAAAAATCGCAAACGAGCCGTCGATAAGGCAGGCAATCGCCGGAACCGGCAGCGCCGCGATCCGCTTGCCGTCCCGCGCCACAACCTTGCGCGCCTTCAGGCCAATGGAACCTGCCGCCCGCAGGATATCGTCGGCGGCAGCTGGCCCTGTCAGTGCATATTCCCGCGCCAGTGTCTCCGGCCGCGCGGCAATCCGGTAAAAGCCGGCAATCGCCACAAGCGCGATCAGGCCACTGTCCGCCGCCCGCTCGTCAGGCACACCCTTCGACGCCGGTGGATCCACATCCTCCGAACTTACCCTGTCCATTCGTTGAAACACCTTTGTAGTAGTACCATGCACATGATCTCTGGATGGCGCTTTGCATCGCGTGCCACAGGCATAGATTATTGCAACCGGTTTGCAGTCGTCAGGAGCCGGCTCATTGCTTCACAAGTACCTTACGGATTTTGGGGGATAAGTTTGGGCCGTTGACGGACTGGACATCTGACAGCGATATTCGACCGTCTGACAATGCTTCGACCATACGCTGGCAATACAACCGCGCAACCTTATCTTCAGAGGTTCCCATGAGCTTGGCCATGCGCTCGTGAGAACGTGCCGATTTGTATGCGACTCCTGCGATGCACTCCGAAAGGACATGAGCCTTGGCGGTTGGATTTGAAAGCTGCTTTCTTGTGGCCATGCTGTTCACACCGGTCGAACTGCAGCCGCCGATGACGAGTACTACACTGAGCAGAACCATTGTATTTCGAATTTTCACGATTAACCTCTGGGCGGATTGATTGCTGTTATTGTTGTGATTGTGTTATGGGACGATGCGCGTAGCCGTTCGCGCGACTGAACGACCCGACCACGCTTTTCCTGCCTCGCAACTCGCTGCATGATTGAAAGTGTAATCTTGCTGTTGTCCGAAGCGAACGTAGGTTAATCCATATTAGTTGGGGCTCTGGACGGCGCCGATAGCGCCGTCCCGCTTTTAACCAGCTTGTCAGGCTGCCGGCACGTTTGCCTGCGACGAGCGATATGCCAGCGTTGCATCGCCAACCAGACGCCGTGTCGTGCCATCCAGCATCTCATAGGAACTCGTGCCGGTAAGCGCCGATCCGTCGGGGAACTGTGTCGCCCCTTCGATGGACGGTATGAGATTGATGAGCTTGATCCCGGCCTCCGACATGGTCTTCAGCTCGCCCGGATCCGAGATGCCGTTCTGATTGGCATCCTGCCAGACACGGAACTCGTTCCAACGCGCATCCTTGTCGTCAAGCACACCATCATGATTGGTGTCGAATGCCAGCCGCAGACCCTCGAGATCTGAGGCCGGATGTCCAAGAGCTGCAACGTCTTCAGGTGTTGCCCACAGCGAGAATGCGATTTCCCGTGCTTGATCGATGACGCCGTCCCCGCCTGCCTGCCCGTTTGAGCCGAGATCAATAGCAAGCATGCCGTCTTGTGGACCGACCCAGGCCGTTCCATCGCGAACACCATCGCCATCCCAGTCAAAGCGCGGTCCGTTGTTCTTGGCAAATTCAGCGGCATCGAATGGCCGAAGATCAATGTGATTGTCACCATTCAGGTCGAGAAGAACCGGCTGACCATGTGAGCCTGGTCCACCGTCACCGCTCGGCGTATGCGCTTCCAGATAACCGGGGAATGTTTGGGTCAGATCAAATGTGCGCCGGGGTGGAACTTGTTCGCCCGCATAGGCAAGACGCCCTTCTTTCCAGCCATATTTCATGAAGTGCGCCAGCATGCCCATTCTGCCGACGACATCCGGGTAGGTCCGCATGTAGAACATGGCGTCGAAACGGTCGAGAACATATTTGGCATTGGCCCGTTCCACATCATCGGCCGTAGCCTGTCCGGTGAGCGCTCCGGCGGAATTGAACCATCTGGTCAGCATGATCTGCTGCGAACCGGGATCAAACGTGTATTCAGTTCTTGAGCCATCGTCACTGAACCAGGTTTCGTTGGTCTTTTGCCCGCCTGTATTGAAGTTTTGCGTGACGCTCGACCATGACTGGGTATTTGCTGCATCATAGGTATAGGCTGTCCTGGTCCCGTCATCGTTGTAATTCAACTGGTATGTCTTGCGGTCGGCCGTATCGAAATACTGATCGACCCGCGACCAGGGCTGGCTATTGCTCGGATCGAAGGTAATCGCCAATCGTGTTCCATCGCGATTGAACTGGTTCTGATAAACGAGCCCGCTCGGATCAAAGGTCTGCTCAATTCGGGACCAACTCTGCGCATTGGCTTGGTCCCACGTGTAGGCAACCCGCCAACCATTGCGGTAAACATTGTTCTGATAGGCCAACCGGCCGGCAGCATCGAAGTTTTGCTCGACCCGTGACCATGTCTGCGCATTGGCAGCGTCGAATGTGGTGAGCCAGCGGGTGCCATCATCATAATAATTGTCCTGATAGGTGAGCCGATCGGCCGTATCAAAAGTCTGCTCAATCCTCGACCATGGCTGTGCGTTGGTAACATCGTAGGTATACGCTATCCGTCCAACACCGCGATTGTAGTTGACCTGATAGGTAACCCGGCCGGCACTGTCGAAAGTCTGCTCTATTTTCGACCAGGGTTGCGTATTGGCAAAATCATAGGTGATCCGCCCCGTCAGTACTCCAGCAGCGTTGTAGAAATTGGTCAGCTGCGGTGTGTCGAAACCCGGGTAATATGTGATGTCGGCACGTGTGCTGTCATCCATGTACTGGGTTTCGGAGATCTTTTGGCCTGCGGCGTTGAATGTCTGTTCAACCCTGACCCAAGGATTGGCATTCAGTGGATCATAGAGCGTTGCCGTGGTCGGGACACCCTTCTTGTTGATCCGTACAATGCTCAAGGTTTGTCCGCTTGGCGCATCAAAGGTTGATGCCGTTGATGTTCCGTCATTGGCCAAGAGTGTCTCGGCAGTCTTGCGACCCTGACCATCGGTCGTCAGCTCACGCAGGAGTTTACCTGATGCTGTGATGGTATCGACAACCGTCTGTTTCAGGGAGCCGTTGGTGTTTGTGTCCACTACAGTAAGGGTGATTGATCCGTCATTGTGAGTTACGGAAGTCTCCGTGTGGCCAAAATAACCGTCATTGTCACCGTCCTTGACCAGTACGGTCGTAAGACCGTCGGCACTCGTCGTTAACGTGCCTCGCGCCTTGACGCTGCCATCGACATTCGTCTCGGTGATTGTCGCTTTGGTCGAACCGTCGAGCTGTTTCTCCTCGAGCATATAGACTTCATAGGTGCCATTGCCATCATAGTCGGAACTGACAATTCGCGTTATGCCGTCAAGCGAGATTGTTGTTTGAACTTTTGCCGCAATCGCTTTTACCCAATTGACCTGCCCGGCCGGAAGATTGATCAATTCACGGGCTTCGGCATTGTTCACGACGGTTTCGGTAATCGCACCGTTCACTTCGACAATTCGGGTCTCGGTCTGATCGGCGGTACCGTTTCCATTTGTATCTTTGCTCGTGGTGCGAGTTCTGCCATCAGCACTCACAGTGACAGTAGTCTTCGATACAAGTTTACCAGTATCATCTGTGTCGGTTATAACACTGCGCTGGCTACCATCGGCATTAAACGAGCTGATGGTCGTGCGCTTACGATCGGTAGCTCCGTCACCATCCAGATCCCACTCCGTGGTTGTCGTCAGACCGTCAGCCGAAACCTTTGCTGTCGTCCGGTTGGCAATTGTACCGTCTGCACGCAGACCTGTGATGGTTGATGTCACCGATCCGTCAACCGCCTGAATGCGATGTTCGGTCTGATCAACTTTGCCGTCACCATCAGCATCCCGTTCAATCGTCAACTTACGCTTGTCCGCACTGGTCGTTGCGACAGTCTTGTCCAAGAGCTGGCCAGACGCATTCGATGTGGTTGCGGTATTGATGACCGATCCATCGGCTAGAACAGTGCTGACCTCCTTCAGCACCCGTGATGCTTGCCCTGCCCTGTCCTCCTGTGTCGTGATCGTGCGACCGTCCGCGCTTTGGGTGGTGACCGTCTTGGAAATCAAACTTCCGTCGGCCTTGGTGCTGTTGATGGTACGTGTCTTCGTACCATCATTGTTGAGTGTCGTCGCATCAGTTGCGATCTGGTCATAAGCGCCAGAACCAGTAGAATCGCGCTTTGTTGTTATCATAAGTCCATCGGCGGAAGTGGTGATGATGTGCCTGCGATTGAACACGCCATTCAGGAATTTGACTATTGTTTGTGTGTTCGATCCATCACTGTTCAATACCGTCGTTTCCGACTGACTCCGCTCCAGAACTCCATCGCCGTCGAGGTCCCATTGTCTGTTTTTTGCGAGGCCATCCGACGAGATATCGACAACCTCTCTTCCCTTGAGAATAAAGCCAGCACCCGATGCCGCGAATGTATCGGTTCTGTGCGTTTTCGAGCCGTTGGCATAGAGGACGGTCGTGCGAACGGTTCTGGTATCAACCGTGCCATTGCCATCGCTGTCATAGTCTGTTGTCTCGATGAGCCCATTCGCGCTTGTCGTCACCTTTTTCGTGTCGATGATGGTGGTGCCATCGGCTGCATAATCGGTTCGCGTGCTTGTCACACTTCCATCGGGGTTTTTGACGGTGTCTTCCTTTTGGTTGTCCTTACCATCACCATCTGTGTCGCGCAGCACAGTGGTCGTGCGCCCATCGCCACTGATCGTTGTCGTCGTCTTGCTCTCAAGCGAGGCGTCCGACTTGTAATAATTAAGGGTCCTGACACTGCTGCCATCGGCACTCAGCGCAGTGGTATCAATCATCGAACGGCTGAAGTGTTCGCCATCGGCAAACATTGGTACATTCCTGGAAAGACCGTCTTTACTGAATGTCGTAATGGTCTTCTCGATTACCTTGCCATTACTGTCGGATCGTATGATCGTCTGCGTCCGGCTTCCGTCCGCATTGAGGACCATGACGTCTGTCACTACATCCTCGTAGATCCCGTCACCATTTGCATCGGCACTGGTCTTTCTTGATAGGCCGTTGGCTGAGACCTCGATGATTGACGCGCTGCCAAGCATGCCATCCGGCTTGAACTGGTTGATGGTTTGTGTTCTCGTACCGTTGGCATTGACAATGCTGACCTGACGCAGATCGATCTTGCCGTCACCGTCAATATCCGTCTCTGTGGTGACGGTCTTGGTATCAGCCGATGTCGTGGTTACCGATTTCGACAGGAGGGTCCCAGCATTATCAAGTGTTTCGGTGGTCTCGAGCGTCGATCCGTCAGCATTGATTGCCTTCGTTGACCGGACAAGCCGATCAACCCCACCATTCCCGTCACTGTCGATCTGCGACGAGGATACCAGGCCATTGGCACTTGATGTCGTGACGGTCTTGCCCGTCAGACTGGAACCGGAATAGCTTTGCGTGGTTTTTGTGGTCGAACCGTCGGGATTCAAGACCGAGGTTTCGACGACCTTCGTATCAATGACCCCGTCACCATTGAGATCCGTCTCCATTGACTTGACGAGCCCATTGGCACTGATGGACGTGATGGTTTTGCCTGTCGTTGCTGTGCCTGACGTGGTGACAACCGTTGTGACTCTACCGCCATCGGCTTGCCGCACCGTGGTGCTGACACTCTTGGCATCAAACGTACCATTGCCGTCGACATCATCCGACCGGGTGATCGTCAGACCGTCGGCACTGGTTGTTGTGACCGCCTTTGCCAGGAGCGTGCCCGTGGAATTGGTGCGGGTCGAGGTGACTGTTTTGCTTCCATCGGTATTCAACACCTGAACATCTGTCAGATCGACATTGCCATCACCATCCACGTCCGTCGTGACGGTCACGGTTTTCTGGTCGGCGCTCGTCAATGTGACGGTCTTGACCAGCAATGTTCCATTGCCCGCCTTTGTCGCCACCGTTTGGCTCCGGCTGCCATCCGCATTGATGACAAGCGTTGTGGTGGAAATCTCGTCGGCAACGCCGTCGCCGGTGGTATCTTTCTCAACGGTTTGAACGAGGCCATTGGCCGAAGTGGTAATGATGGTCCGGCTGATCAGGCTGTTATCAGCGCTGCGAACACTGGAAGTCCGCGTCTGGCTGCCATCGGCGTTCAAGACAGTCACATTGGTCGAGATAGTGTCATCTGTCCCATTGCCGTCAAGATCGGTCCGAATCGTCGTGGTCAGGCGATCCGCGGTCACTTCTGTGACCGTCCGGGCGTTCAGCGAGCCATCCGGGTTGAATGTGGTGACCGTTTCGCTTGTCGATCCATTGGCATTGACCAGGGAAACGCGTTTCGTATCGATTTTGCCGTCGCCGTTGCCGTCCTCTTCGATCGTGACGGTTTTACCATCGGCGGAACGCGTGGTAACGGACTTTGCCAGAAGTGCGCCACTAACGCTCCTTACCTCGGAGGTGTCAACGGTTGATCCGTCAGCGCCCAGTACCTTGGTCAATGTCACAACACGGTCGATCGTCCCATTGCCATCGCTGTCCACCTGCGTCGTCGAGGACAGCCCATTGGCAGCTGTTATAACGATGGTCTGTGACGTCAGGCTGGTGCCGACATAATTGCTCGTTGTTGTCGTCTTTGATCCGTCTGCATTGAGAACGGAGACTTGCGTGGTTTTGGCATCGATGATGCCGTTCCCATCAAGGTCTGACGTGACCGTCTTCACAAGGCCGTTGGCGCTTGTCGTCGTGACGGTCGTTGAAACAAGCGTTGTGCCCGCTGTGCTCGTAACTGTAGTGTCACGCGAACCGTCATGGTTGATGACCGTTGTGCTCGACGTTTTGGCATCAAACGCGCCGTTACCATCGAGATCATCAGACTTCGTGACGGTCAAACCATCGGCGCTTGTCGTGGTCGCCGATTTGGCAAGAACCGTTCCAGCTGCATTCGTGCGCGTCGATGTGATCGTTTTGCTGCCATCCGCGTTCAGGACCTGCACCTCGGTCAGGTCGCTGCTGCCGTCGCCATCCAAGTCTGATGTGACCGTTGTTGTCTTGCGGTCAGCGCTCGCCACGGTCACGGCTTTGCTTAAAAGCGTGCCATTGCCGGACTTCGTTGTCTGGGTCTGGCTGCGGCTGCCATCGGCGTTCAGAACGATCTGATTGGTGATGATTTGATCGATGGTTCCATCGCCATTGATATCCCGGCTTACCGTCTGTGTCAGGCTGTCGGCCGACGTCGTGGTGATGGTCTTGGATATGAGGGCCCCCGTGCCACTCGTGGTCGCGACTGTCTGCGTCCGGCTGCCGTCCGCATTGGCAACAATGACATCCGACTTGATCTGGTCAATGATACCATCAGCGTTCAGATCAACCTTGGTTGTGGTCGTCAATCCGCCTGCCAGGGTTTCCGCAACGGTCTTGCTCTGCAGCGATCCATCGGGATTGAGATTGGACTGTGTGGTGGTGGTTGAACCATCGGCAGCGATGATCACGCTTGTGCTGATATCAACGGCACCATCGCCATTCCGGTCCTCGTCGATCGAAATGGTCTTGCCGTCACCGCTTGTGATGGTGACGGATTTTGACAACAGCGTGCCGTTGCCGCTCTTCACCAGCACAGTTTGCGTGCGCGTTCCATCTGTCCCTACGCCCGTAACCTGCGACGAAACGCGGTCAATCACACCGTCTCCGGTCAGATCGCTCGACGTTGTCTGCGACAGGCCGTCCGCCGATGTGATTGTAATCGTCTTGTCACGCAGGCTGGTATCGGCATTGAAGCTCGATACCGTCGTCGTGATATCTCCATTGCCGCCCACTTCGATGAGCGTGGTTTCGGTCTCATCAAATGTACCATTGCCGCTGTGATCGTACTTGACTTCTCTTCTGCGATTATCGGCACTCGTCGTCGTCACGGTGCGAGCGATCAGCGAACCATCGGCATTTTTGGCATCGACCGTTTTGGTTCGGCCGCCATCCGCATTGTTGACCGTAGTTTCAAGGGTGGTCAGCTCGAACACACCATCGCCGTTGGCGTCCGTCTCATTTGTCTTCGACAGGCCATCGGCGCTCGACGTCGCCTTGATCTGCTTGGTCAGTGTGCCATCAACGCTGAATGCTCTCGTCGTGGTCGTCGACGAACCATCGGCATTGGTGACGAACGCCTCGCTCTGGTCGTCCCGTCCGTCGCCGTCCTGATCAATGCTTGTGGTAATCGTCTTGCCATCTGCACTGGTCACAGTCACCGTCCGGCTCAACAATGAACCGTCGGCATTCAGATTGGAGATGGTCCGGGTGCGCGTTCCATCGCCACCAATGACCAGATTGTCCGTCTGCGAGCGGTCAAACGTGCCATTGCCATCATCGTCAAACTGCGTGCGGATACTGTTGCCGTCGGCGCTGCGCGTGATCAGATTGCGGAAAGCCAGGCTGCCGTCCTTGTTATACGCCAGAATGTCTTCGGTAACCGTTCCATCCGCATTGGTCGTGGCCGTCCGCTTGATGATGTAACCATTCGGATCCTGGGCGAGAACCGCATCGCCCACCTTGCCCTTCGTGCCGTCGGTTCGCGTGAATTCCGTCGTTCCGGTGATGGCCGACCCGTCGGCAAAGTTCTGGCCTGTGCCCTTCGGCGTCAGATCGATGGAAGCAATGCCGAGCTCGTCCAGCGTCTTCATCACGCCGTCGACCATGACCTTGAATTCGGCCCACCGCGCATCGCCGGCATCGAGCTTGCCATTGTGGTTGGTGTCGAACACGTTGCGGATGGCTTCGAGGTCACCCGTCGCCGACTTGTCCCATTCGGTGAAGACAAATTCGTTCGACTGGTTAATCTTGCCGTCATTGTTGGTGTCGATGACGAGAACGCCGGTGCCCTTGCCCGCCCAGGCCGTGCGGTGCAGATAGCCATCACCTTTGAGATCCAGGAACTGTAACGATGACGACAGAGCATCGACCGTCAGGCCATTGCCGGAGAGGTCAAGCAGGACAGGATTACCCCGACCACCACCGTAATTGTCGTTGCGACCGTCCTTCATGCTGCCGCCGAGGGAGCCCACACCACCCGAGCTTTTGCTGCCGCTGGTGTTTCCGGCGCCACCCGACTTGCTGCCCCCGTCATTGCCGAAGCCACCGAATATGCCGCCAAAAATACCACCGACGACTTCGCCAATTGCACCGAGAATGCCACCAACAATGCTTCCGAGGCCATTTAAAAGCCCACCAACTGCGCCAACAAGTCCGCCGAAAAAACCACTGAATGTAAGTGGCTTGTCGGCGGGGATCGGAACCCTATCGATGGGTATAGTCTGATATGTCACCGGTCTGGAAACGGGTACCGCGACCGGTCTGGCAACCGGCGCAACAGGCGTCGGACGTGGGGTGACTATCGGATTGGTGTACACAGCATTTGGCATCTGGGTGACGACCGAAGGCAATTTCTCCCAACCTGGTATCTGCTGCTCAATCTTGGGGTTGCCTAACGAAATAGAAATACCACCCAACGTATCTGGAGTCTTGAACGGTCCTAGATGAAAATTATTTGCTGTTGACATAATATTATCGCGAATAGCTTTGCGCTCCTGCAGAGCTTCACGTGGTGTCAAACCTTGTTGACGGGCATCCAGGTTCCTTCTATCAGCTGCCAAATCGCCTGGTGTCGCCCGGGTTCCATTAAGTCCGCTGTCACGATCCCGATTGATCTGGTTTTGTGTTTCTCTTGAAATTGAAGTTGGATTAGAAGGTTGGCTTGGGGAATTAAAGCGTTCGTCGTTTCGTATCGCACGATCAATTGCGTCGCGGCGGTCAATCTGTGCCTGCGCCCGCTCAGGGGTGTGGGGCGCGGCGGACGTGGAAACGGTGCTGCGGAAACCACTCCAGTCTGCAGGCACCATCATTTCCTTAGGGGTGTCCAGGGATGTAGGACCATACTTTGGGACGTGATCAACAAAGTCATAACCGTAAAGATACTGACCCGGTCGGTTTGGTGAGATTTGGCTTATATCCGCCAGATGGGGTTCTATTACAGATTTGTAAGCAGCATTTATCCCCGCAGCCACCGCGGCATCTAAAGCAGTGCGCCTCGCATCCCGCGCGTCTAAAGAAAGAGTCTCGCTTGGATTTACGGGAGCTTGATAGTGAAAATTTGGTTGACTTAGGCTTGGAGACCAAGTGTTCGTATAAACGCCTGAAGTGGGATTGAAATAACGCCCCGTGGTTGCATCAAAACGACTGTAATCAAAATTTAGAGTACCTGAGATACTAACATCACCAGAGAATCCGACACCGACGCCCACTGGATTTCCAGGCGCAGCAACCGAACCACCAACGCCCCCTCCAACTCCTACACTCGGATCAGTATAACCTTGTGTGATTCCGCCATTGATCTCGAGACCAGTGCCATACCCCATCTGTGCACCAAGATTATAAGAACCTGACCATGAATATTTCATTTCGCCGGGTATGTTCGTGGTCTTCGATTCATATGACAATTCATATGAAAAAATTCCTATTGTACCCGTGGTTTTCGCTAGAGATCCTGTGTAAAATCCAGTATCACTCGCATATCCAAACATGTTCCCGTTAAATAGGCTAAGCCCTCCGATACCTGGTATACCAATTATACCCTTAACCCCGTACTCGCCCCTTACATTTACTGGCATTTTTGCCCCCTAGTCAGCGTATTGATTATTTAAGAGCACTCAGTTCTATTCTTTGGCTGTTAACGTCGCCAATCCGCGGATAGCATCCTGATTGCCCTGTGCGGAGGCCTTAGTTAGCCACTTTTTTGCTTCGTCAATATCTTGTGCAACGCCTGTGCCTTTGAAGTACATCACACCGAGATTATACTGCGCTGCAGCCAGGTTCTGATCAGCCGCCTTGTGTAACCAACCGAAAGCTTGCGCACTGTCGATGGCAACGCCCTTTCCGTCTAAGTATCTTAATCCCAAATTCGACTGAGCCTCAGCGTATCCTTGTTCGGCCGACGCACGCCAGAGTGAGACGGCAGCGGAAATGTCCTGGGACGTACCTTTTCCGAGAAAAATCAAGCCAGCAAGATTATTTTGCGCTTGGGCAGCCCCCTGCTTGGCCGCCCTCTCATACCAATCAACAGCAGCCTTATAATCCTGAACCACCGCTTTACCTGTTTCGTATCGTATCCCCAGCATAGTTTGCGCGGGTGCAAACCCTTGACCTGCCGATGCTCTATCCAATTCAATGGCCTTTGCTTCATCCTGGATGGCACCTTTGCCCCTAGAATACATTCGCGCGAGTAGATATTGACCTTCAGCCGAACGGCCCTCGGATGCAGCAAGCCACCATCTCACAGCCATCTTATCGTCTTGGGTAACACCAGTGCCATTTGCGTAGAGCGTACCAAGAGCAGTTTGAGCTGCAACGTCACCCTGGATTGCGGCCTTTTGGTACCAAAGGGCGGACTTCACGAAGTCCTGTTGTACACCCCGTCCTTCACCGTACATTCTGCCTACTGTATATTGAGCCTGGTGAAGCCCGCCGTCCGCAGCCTTTTGATAGAATGTCACTGCTGTGCTTAGGTCTTCCGGCACCCCTCTACCGGTTTCATATAGCAGTCCCAGATTATTCTGCGCCCGTGCATCACCTGCCTTTGCAGCTTTCTGATACCATTCGGCGGCGGAAGCATAGCTTTGAGCTTGTCCAAGACCTTGCTCATACATGACGCCTATATAGTACTGGGCAACCGCGTTGCCGTTATCAGCAAGCGGCTTTAACTTGAGATATGCTTTATCGTAGTTTTTAGCTGCAATGTCAGTATTTGCGGCCGCTATCCCAGTATCCTGTGCAGCTACAGGTATGCAGAAAGTACATGCAACCAATAACCAGGCAAGAATCAAGCAGGCTAGTCTAACTTGAAAAGATCGTTGAGCTTCACGAACATAGACATACATCGCAGTTTCTGTTTCCCTTATCAACAATTTAAATACTGAACATGATGAGAGCTTCGAAAATTGCTCGCATCATCTCGGCGTTAAACAGCCCCGAAACCAATAACAATCACGGGTCATCGGATGAAACCCCGATAAATTCGCAAGTGCAAATGTGAGGTTCCGCATCAAAATTGTCCAAGATCCGCCAAGCCTCATACCTCATACCGCATACACACTCGCAAATCATGAAAAGCGATCATTTACAATCGCTGAAGACTTGTACGATGACTTAAGGTGCATTGCAGTTTGGGGCTCTGCATACTGGTTTCAAACATTCATCTCATCCAGTGTCGTGTCTTCAATTTGGGTCGAACCATCGATCAAATCCAGAAAATCCCACGTTAGGATTTGGCATATGCCGCCCATTCTGTTCCATCGGAACAATGAAGTAAGCTTCATCACTCAACAACACCTATCATGCAGTGGTAACAAGAAAATAGGTATCAACGCGGCACCTATTCCTTGCCTGACATCGTCGCGACGTCAATTTGGCGCCGCGACAAAACTGACTCTAGTCACACTCAAATGACAACAGTTCAAGCGCAATGATGCAGTACTCTGCCAAACAAACAACGCTGAAAGTCTTCATTTAGAGAATTACTAGGGTCGCCATATGGCAGTCATCTCAGAAGACCTCAAGACATACAGATACTATTGCATCAGCCTGGTCGCGTTGATTTGTACAAACCAGAAAGCCACCAGAAAAGGATCAGTTGTACGCGCCGCAGACGTCTCGGAAATCTTCCTTTGCAAATGTCGATAATATGCTGTTTTCGGTAGATTCTATTGGAAACGAAAATTCCACAATCCGTCGCCAATTCTTTTAAAATCAACAATATACGATAATCGACTTGATAAGAATCGCACGAAAATCATGTGAACGATGCTGTGCTATCGCAAATGGCCGGACGGGATTCATGGAACAGCGCGTACCTGTGAGCACAGCGATACGAATGGAGCCTGGAGCCCGTATCGCTTGGCGTAGATCTAATAGCACTCCAATCAGTGATGACACAGATGATCATTCACGATGCGTTGCACCATAGGTGCGAAATGCGAGAAGGTGGGCGTGACCATGTCTGCGATCTTGCCGGCATCGTCAAGATGGCGTACACGCACGATCTGTTCGATGTTGGGGTTCTTCTCGAATTCCGCGATTTCAGTGTCACTCATCGGCCCACCCTGCAGTTTCAAGGAGTGAATCGACGCTGCCGAAAGCTTCCCAAAATAATCCGGATCCGTCGCGCAGATGTATCGCTTGGCGGCAACGTGGTAGCGTACGCAATCGATCACAAGGCTCGGAAAGAAGCGCTCTAGAACTTGAGCGCCTGCCTCCTCATGATGCTTGTCATGCACGTCATCCATAGAAAAGGTACCAAACTCACTGGTGAAGTGGCCGATATCATGCAGCAGGGCGGCGACTATGATAATCTCGGGTTCACCCTGCTGCTCGGCTATATAAGCACCTTGCAGCATGTGTTCAGCCATGGTGACGGGTTCGCCAAGATATTCCTCACCGCCGCGGCGTTCAAAAATATCAGCGAGGAACTCGACGATTGTTTCCGGAGATAGTTTTTCGGGATCGGGCTTTGTCATCATGCGGCCTTTCGGTCTTTCAACTCAATGGCGCTGAGCGTCGAAAGCAGGCCATCCTTGTCTGCGTAACAGCCTTGCAGCCAGCGGGAGCCAGCGCCCGAATAGCCTTTGCGGGCATGCAGAACACGCGTGTTGTCGACAATGAACGATTCGCCGGGAGCCAGTTTGAATGTCACTTCCATCGAGGTATCGTCGATGATCTCGCCAAGCCTGCGATAAGCAGCATAATAGTCTGCCATATCCTCATAGGGCACGTCAGTGATCGCAGCCGTTGAACGGTTGTTGAAGCGGATGCCAATCAGTTCTCCATCGGGAGCAAGCTCGATCATTGGTCGACGTGAGCGCAGGCAGACACCGGCACTGCCGGAATATTCAAAGTTTGCACAATAACGCGTCAGCAACTCAAACCCTCTCGGGTTTTCCCCACGCAGCCGTTCTGCCACGCGGAAACCGTCAACGACCATGTTCTCGCCGCCCTGAGCAGAATTCTCGAGGCAGTAAAGGATTTGGAGGGTTGGAACTGGATCACGGTATGGGTTATCCGTGTGCGCCTGCAGGCCGAGGCCCGTATAGGCGAGGTTCGACGGGTTGACTTCGGTGCGAACCTCGAAGTGTTTGCCATAGTTGGTCTCGCGGATATAACCGAAGAGTTCTGCAACCTTGAACAAGGCGCCGCTTTCAACAGGTCCGCCGACGAGCTTGCCAAATCCATAGCGGCGCACACCATAAAGCCAGTCGCGCAAGGCTTCCTGGCTGCGGCTGACTGCCCCAAAATCACCAATTGGAATACCTGAATTCAGACCAGCATCCCAGGTTTCGATATCGGGAGACGTCCAGCCAGAGGCATTGCTGTGGCTGCCGTCATAGCTATGAGAAGCCAGCCAATTCGGATCGTAGGCAATGGTACGGTTCTCTGGGTGGAATGTCAGATGCAGCGTTCCGCCTTCAGACTTTGCCGCAGAAATACGTGTGTCGACCGGTATATCGCCGAGGGTAATCAGCCGCTGGCCATTGCCCGGCGCGCGGGTGGTTTCGTCCCATGCGTTGTCGCGCAGCCAGACAGCGTGAAACCGTTGCTTCGTACCATTCGGCAATGCGATTGCAACGGCTAGTCCCTCGTCAATAATCTCTATTTCAGTGTTCACTGGCATGTTCTGCTCCTGAGTATAAGGTGGCATCAAGTGGGTTAGGGTAGGCACGTGGAACCGACACGCAGATTCCGTGGTTGATCCCGCTCTCAGTCTGTCTGCGATGTCTGTTCTCTCGCGGTCGCGCAAGAAAACCTGAATGCACAGTTGCGACAGGGGCGTCCGCAATCCGAATTAGACTGCTGGCCCTCATCGAAAGCATTGCTATGGTCACCACCAAAGGCGATGGTTGATATCGTTCCGGTATTACCCAAAAGGCTTGTTTCAGCTTGTTCTAGCATGGGCGACCCCTGATCGGAGGCTGATCATACTCGACATTTCGCATGCAATCCGGCATAAGCGCAAACAATGAATATTGAGAGGATGGCATCGATTTCATTATGGCTGAGCAACACCAAACCTTGCCACCGCTTGAGTGGATCCGGGTCTTTGAGGCGGCAGGTCGGCTTGGAAGCTTTACGGCTGCAGCGAACGAGCTCGGGCTCACACAGGCAGCAGTCAGCCAACGAATCAAGAACCTTGAACAGCAGTTGGGGGCACAGCTGTTCAACCGCCGAGCGCGCGGTGTGATCCTGTCCATTCAAGGGGAATCCTGGCTACCGCATGTCCAGGCCGCACTTAACCAGCTCCTGCACAGCACAGCCAATCTGTTCGAACTGCCCCGCCGCAAGGTGACGATTGCAGCATCATCGTCGGTGATCGAACTCTGGATTGTACCACGACTACGCGGCATCGCCCAACAGTTGCCTCACGTTCAATTGTCATTCGAGACGATCCAGCATCTTCCGGATTATGATCGTTCAGAAGCCGACTTCGAAATCCGATTTGGCGAGGGTAGCTGGCCCGGACGGGATGCCGAACGGCTCTATGCGGAAGAGCTTGCGCCTGTTGCATCGCCCGCACTGCTCAAAGAGGCAGCAGGAAACTGGGAGACATTACCTCGTATTGCCACATCCGGACCACGGGACGGGTGGCGAGACTGGTCGCTTGCCACCGGCGCTGATATCCAGACTGCACCTACACTGCGTTTCGACACCTTTGTGCAGGCGCTGCGAGCGGCAGAAGCAGGCGCAGGTGTTCTGCTTGGGTCGCTACCCCTATGTGATGGCGCTATCCAAGCAGGAAGTCTTGTTTGTCTCGCTGACCGGGTCCTGCGCATGGAAGCAGGCTATTGGATCAACTGGCCGCGCAACCGCCCGACCTTTGCCGAGCAAGGAGTGTTGGTGGCAATTCTACGAACACCAATCATTGATGCAGATTTATGAACAAGCCAGCAACATAGGATCTTGTGCGTTGAAATGAACAATTTCTATCTTGGCTGTGAATTGTCGGGGAACGGATTTTATAGAACCGCACCAACCCCCAACAAGGCCCTTGGAAATCAACCGCCAGGCCGATGCATCCGATTTTTGTGCTCTTCCGATTTGCAAAAGCATACGCCGGGAAGGCCGTCGATTGGAATAGAATTTAGCTGACCTAGACACATGAGGTCGACACAAAAACGCCCGCGTTGAAAGCGGGCGTCGAACGGCTGTTGGTTCGTTAGTCTCGTGTGATTAGCGAGCGACTGATGCGCGGGCAACACTACGGATATCGGCGCGGTCGATACCCAAATCCTGCAGTTCACGGCTGGACATGCGGCCAAGTTCGGTGACGGTCTGACGGAACTTGAGCCAATTGTTGAAGGAGCGTGCTACGTTCATGATAATTCCCTTTCTGAGGGTTGTCTGACGTCAGCAGCCTTGCTTGGCTCCGGCGTCGTTTCGATGATTGGAATATAGGCCTTTCAATCGGTTTAAAACAGGCACAATCCCTCATTCCACCTATGCATCTGGCACAATGGTCATGAAGGAAAATGAATCTATTGGATCAAGCATCTTCAAACTTTGAATTGAGCCGGTATCTTTTGCGCGCCCCTGTCCGAGCGTCACTGTAAAAGCAAACCACACTATGCGAGAACGTCGAGAAGCCTAGCGTTTTCTGACTGTATGGCAATTCGCCATCGCCCCGAACAGATCAATATCGCTTTCCGCAGTGCATACTGTCATGGCGATTTCAGCGTTTTGCAGTTGCCGAACAATGTTTGATGTGGTTGCCATTAAAAATGTAGTTCTGTCTCCGGGTTTGGCACACAATATCGATCAGAACCGGCGTTGCAAAATGGCCGCGTCATGCTCCACGGCTCTTTATTCGGCCCCTAAATGGCGCTCTCCAAAACCAACAATATTCAAAGCCGACTTAATGTCCGGACTTAGCGGAACACGCAATCCGTGCTAAAATCAGACTTTCGTTTGGGCACTCACGTTGAGGTTTCCGTGCTCACACTGCAATTTTTAGGTGAACCGCGCATCAACCGCGACGGTCTGGCACTAAAGCTGCCGCCGTCAAAGAAAACGCGCGCACTTCTCGCTTACTTAGCCATCACGGAAAAGCCACATAGACGGGAACGCTTGTGCTCCTTGTTTTGGGAGATTCCGAACGATCCGCGTGGGGCGCTGCGGTGGAGCTTGAGCAGAATCCGTGATCTCGTCGATGAGCCAGGCATTGTGCGAGTGGTCTCCGATCATGAGACTGTCCGGTTCGAAGCACACGATGCCCGCGTCGACGTACTCGATCTTCGAAGGGCATCGGACGCGCGTCTATCGGAGATCTCATCCGAACGCCTGAGCGACATTGTGAGCGGAATTAACGGAGAGTTCCTGGAAGGAGGCGATCTTCGGGAATGTCACGCTTTTCATGCATGGTGTGTTGCGGAACGGGAAGAGGCCCGAACAGCACAGACGCGCGTCCTGTGGGCGCTGGTGGACCGATTAAAATCGGAACCAGAACAGGCACTATCGCATGCGCGCACGCTGCTAGAGTTGCAACCGGATAGGGAAGAATCCTGGGACACGCTGGTCGATCTATTGGCGAATGCCGGCCGGTCGCGAGAGGCAAAGGAACAAAGCGAACTCGGTTGCCGGGTGCTGCGGGATGCCGGCACTCCTCTAAGCGATGCGCTGCTTCGAAAATGGAGAAACTTGCATCGGAAACGGCCCAGCAGCAGCTCACAAAGCGGAGATGTAGTTACGGGCGCAATGTCAGCCACTGATGAGTTCAAAGAGCTCGATGCAACAGCCCTGCCGAGGTTGGATGAAGAACTTCCCTTAAGCGCCGCAATGGCTTTGCCACCAAATCCGGCGCCAGCGGCCAAGCCCATGATCGTCGTCTTGCCGTTCAGCAATTTGAGCAACGACACTAAGCAGGACTCGTTTGCAGACGGCCTGACTGAAGACCTGATCACGGATCTTTCCAGACATGGCGGCTTGTTCGTGATCGCACGCCATTCGGCCTTCTTCTTCAAGGGGAAATCCCTCGATGTGAGCCAAATCTCCAAGGATCTCGGCGTCCGCTATGTGCTTGAGGGCAGTGCGCGTCATGCCGCTGGACGGGTGCGCATCAATGTGAAGCTGATCGATGCTGCGGCTGGAGAGCACATTTGGGTCGAACGTTTTGATCGGACGTTAAGGGATATTTTCGCTGTTCAAGACGAGGTGTCGAGCAAAATCGTTGAGGCACTTGTCGGCCACCTAGCTGCGCCGACGTTGCGCAAAAGGCCCAAAAGCCTTGAGGCATTTGACCTTTGCGTGCGGGCCCGCGTGCTCACGGAAGCGACGCCGCAAACGGCAAGGGAAGCCTGTCTTCTACTCAAACGGGCGATCGAACTCGAGCCCAACTACGCCGACGCGCATGCCTTGCTGGCTTACAATCGATGGCTTGCATGGGCCCATTTCGGCGAGCCCGAGGACGTGAACCGGGCTTTGGCTGTGGAATTGGCTGAGAAGGCTGTCGCGCTTGATCCGAACGACGCCGGTTGCCGTTACTTCCTGGGCACCATTTTGGCGTATGAAAAACAGTGGCAGGAATCGGATGCTGCATTCAGCTCGGCGTTGGAGCTGGACCCAAACCATGCCGACACCTGGGCAGCACAGTCAGATGTGTCAGTCCTTGGCGGCCAGGCGATCAAAGGTCTTGAGCAAATACATAGGGCGTTTCTCTTAAATCCCTATCCGCCCGTTTGGTATTTCTGTCATCTTGGGCAAGCGCAATATGCATTGCGAGACTATGAATCTGCGGCCAAGACCCTTGTCGTGGAAGACACCTATCGCACAAATTCCCGCAAATTCCTGGCAGCCAGCCTGGCGCAGGCCGGTAGGATGGATGACGCGCGGCGGGAGGCGGAGATGTTCCTGGTGACGCATCCGCATTTCAAGATCAGCCATTGGGCCGCTTCACAGCCCCTACGTGATGCGGCAACACGCGATCATTTCCTGGATGGGTTCCGTCGCGCGGGCCTTCCCGAATAAGGATACTTTTCGGCAGTCTCGCCGGGTCCTTTTGACCGCGAGAGGGTTCAACATAGACAGACGGTACACCGCAATTTCATGCGCCGGCGCAATTCGAGCTTCATCGACCGTATCGGCACGACGTCGAAGCGCTCGCCGCGCATATTGCCGCGTGGCTCAACGCTGCAGCGGTGGATCACCGCCTGACAGATATGAATTCAACGCTTTGGCAACCGAAAACCACGCCGGCTTTATTGCACGGACCCACGCTCACCCTGGACAAATGCCCCATCGGCGCGGCGATCCACGCGCGTCAAACAATGGAGGCGAAAATGACTGCAATTAAGAATAGACCCAACGATGCCCGGTTGCGTTCTCATCCGCTATTGGAGACACCGCCCAGGTTGATCGCCGCCGTTCAACGGTTCATCCGTTTGCGACGGGATCGGTTGGAACTAGATGGACTTCCGGACCATATTTTGCGTGACATCGGCATAGACCGCTCGGAGATAGGGTCCATCACGATCTATCGCGGTCGGGACTATACTCGCCGCAACCGCCCTTGAGGGAATGGCGTAGATAACCATCAGCACGGTCCTTCGCTCCCAACCTCCCGGACGCTAAGTGATAGCCCCGCACTATTCGGGATGCGGAGGGCGCCCATGGACGAAGTTGGCCTACTGGGCGCTAAGGGCGGCGGTGTGAGCCTGGCGGGCGAGGCAGCGAACCAATTGACCTGCTCGATGCCGGTACACCTCGTCTGCCAACTCCTTTGGCCGGGAATCCCGAAAAAGCGAACTTCTCACTCTTTACCGCCATCGGCGATGGCAATCGCACTCCCTATCTTTGCAACATCAATTCCGATAGGGCCTCCCTACATCTGCTACGACACGTCCTCCTTTGGTGAGGTTCGACTAGCCCCCCCGGCCGTATAGGGTGGACCACTTCATCGACAAAGGCGGCTATGCGATCTTACGAATGAAGGTCGAGTTTGCTGCGACAGCTTGATCAGGGTCTTCTCGCCGCGGCGCGCGGCAAGCGCAACATTGGCCTTGAAGTCAGGGCTGGGGTTACTGCCGAGCCGTTTCGTCATGGTCTCTCGTGTTCCCGGCTATCATGCCACGTTCAGGCTAAATTCCGCTTCAAAACCCCGCCCAATTTCCCCGAGTTGGCTCTGAGCGAATCATTACGCTCTCCGCTGCGCCTTCGGAAAATACCACACTCGCTAACATGATCGCTTACACGCGGGACGAACATCCTATGCGCGGGTGATCGAATTTGATCATCGGGGAGTGAACGATACTGAAACCACCAACCTTGGAGCTTATGATGAAAAAGATTGTTCTCGCAGGCGCCCATTTTGTTGCCACCGGCAGTGCATTTGCCGGAAATGATCGTTTTGGATCGGCCGTTAAAGCCAATGCGCCGATCGTCAACAACTCGTACACGGCTTCCATCGGCGATGACAAAGCAGCCACTGCAAGCGTCGGCAAAATGGCGAAGGCGGATAAGCCCGACATCAAGGCCACGAACAAGATCCAGCCGCAGTTTCAGCACTGAACACATTGCCAAAGTGGCGGACGTGTCTACCGCTTTGGCTTCCTGCGGCACACTTCACATTCGGTACAACGTCGAAAAAAACTAAAAGGAGACCTACGATGCCCATTTATGTGATCGAACGAGAGATCCCCGGAGCCGACAAGCTCAGCGCGAGCGAACTCGAGGCCATCTCGAAAAAGTCCAACGAAGTTGTCTCGCGCCTTGGCGAGCCGTACAGGTGGATCACCAGCTATGTTGCCGGTGACAAGATCTATTGCGTGCATGAGGCACAAAGCGCCGACGTTGTTCGTCGCCATGCTCGCGAGGGCGGCTTTCCGGCCAACAAGGTGACGGAGGTCACGGCCGTGATCGGCCCCTCGACCGCCCGCGGCGCGTGAGGTTCGGCACGGCTCGACAAAGAATTCCCAACAGCCCAGCATACGCCGCTTTCACACATCGGGACGGGCGTCTTTCGCCCGTCCTTCGGCGCTCGTCAGCCAATACTGAACCTTAAACGACGCCTTGAAAGGAAACTGCCCCTTGCCAGCATTTTGGCAGAGCAGGATCTGGCACGGCGTCAGGACTATTTCGCGGGCACGAACCCGGTCCGCGGTGACCATGAAAACCCTTCTTGCAGCTCAAAATGAACCAATTCCAATTTGATCCGGAGACATTCACCATGAACAGCAACAACCAATTCACGCTCGCAATTCACGGCCGTATCGAGACGGTGTCCGTTCTCAACCAGCTTGCGGCCGCATTGCACGATCGGGATATGGAAATCTCACCATATGGGGTAACGCATGAATTTGCTCAGGCACTATCCGCAGGGAGAAATCCCCAATTTGCAGGACGCAGCTTCCGGAGAGCCGAAGCGGTCCTGCAATGTCTGAACATACCATACGTGGTAAGAGACAAATCCAAGCATGACCGGGCCTCGACCTCATGGGCGTGGAAGCCCGACTGCGGCATCACGATTGCCGTCAGTATGGACGGCGATGTCATATTCTCAAAGCCCGCGATGCAAGCACCTGTTTGGGCAGATCCGCTGGATGCGCTCAAGTCCATGCTGTCTCAGGGTGATCTCGCGTCAGGCTTTAATCTACCCCGCTTCAGCGTCGCTCCAATTGTTCGCCAGCACCTCTTTGGATCTCTTCCAGCAATCAACCGGCAAGCATTGCCGGAAGGCTCTGTTGTTGGCACCGTAATGTCAACCGCTGAACGGATAAAGCATGATCTACGCTAAGGTTGCAGGCCAGATACCATCGCACACAAAGCAAGATGACTGATCGATCAAAATGACGGCTCTTGAACATCGCAATTCCTAGTTCGACGTTGAACCTTTCAATCTCACAGATGTCATTGGTGGAAAGTTTGCAAAGGAACCTCAAAGCCTCTCCACAGTGACAACGGGACCGATTTTCGATGCCGCGCCAGTGAGATAGTTGATTGCTCTCTCACGTACAGACCCACTCACGGATCTTGCACGCCTGTCCCTCGCCACCGCAGAGACTCATTGCTTTGTCCTCTGCTTTTTGTCGGGTCTCATCTGAGGCCGCACCCCAAGAGAGTGCTCCACCAGTTACAGATTTGCCGACAGACAAAGCCGCGCAATGTTCGTAGGGAAAGCCGGTGCCATCATCATCATTCCAATGGCGATGATTGCGGAAAACCGTGATGATCTTGCAGTTCTTTCCGTCTGCATTCTCACAGTATTCTAGCGCAGTGCTTTCCGCCTCATCGCGCTTGTCCGCGCCCCAAAAAAAACCATGCCGATTGTCCGCGACGGAATAGGCGATCGCACCCCAAATCCCTTTCTCTGCAAGGACCGGTTCCGGAATGGACTCGGGGACAGACATGTCGGCCGCATGGCTGCCGGGAGAAAGTCCAATGACCATTGAGAGCAGTCCAATCGAGAGGATGCGGTTAACATACATACGAATGCTCCATTGTCTGGGAGTTGCAATGCGGAAACGAGGCGCGGTTGTCATCCAGCCAAACTCCCTACGGAAACAACGACACAGCTGTTGCCCGAGGGGATCAGCAGCGCTTGGCCGCCATTGTTTGCAAGATTGTAATATGGAGTTCCAGAAAGGGTTTCAGCAAGCGCGCTGCCTTGCGGCAAGGTTGCGATCACCTCCTGGCAGGGTTTTTGAAACGGCGCCACGCGGACAAAGGTCCCCTCACAGCCCGCAGCCGTCGGAGAGGCAACAACGACACCAGCCGCTTGTTCCTTATATTCCGGTGTGTTGTAGCTCATTCCTGCAACGGCTTGCACAGAGTGCGCATCCGGAGACGTCTTGTTCCATTGGGTGTTGACGGAATAGGTCGAGCCGAAGGTCAGTGCTTGTCCGAGGACCGGAAAAAGATTGGCACAGGTGCGGATGCCAGCCTGGCCGATATGTGTGCGGAACGGCGTATCGTCTTTGGCTCCGGTTGGGGCCTGTGCCTGCGCGGTTGCCTCGGCGGAGAAAACCGATCCCATATACGGATGAAACTGAAAAGCCAGTACCGCTCCTGCAATGAGAATGGCCCCGATGCCAGCGAACCATTTGAAGCGTCCCTGCCGAGGTGATCCGGAACTGGCCGGTTCTCCCTCGCCTGCATTGCTCTTGGAACGCGATAGGATGCGATCATTAATCGATTGCTTGGCCAATTTGGCTTTCTCCCGCTATTTGATTGCCGACAAGGCAGCCGCCAAACCTTTGAACGGGGCGTCGATGCTGACGTTTTCACCCGAGTTCAAAGAGTAAGACACCCGGACGGTTGTCTGTTTACTGATTTGCTGGCGCAAAATCGGGCCGACGGGCAGATAACCGATACAGACCGCTGCGTCACAAGCCTTCACCTCAACACCGACGTCGCGGTCCATCCCCGCAAGCCCCAATAAAATCTTACTGCCAGCACCGATGACTGCCGGTGCCCGCAAGATCATGAAGGGCTTGCCGTCTACATTTGCCGCTAGAGACCAGCTGAACACCGGTGTTCCCTGCTCATCGATGAAGGACTGGCTGATGTTGCATACCCTGCGTCTGGTCTTCAGGTTCTCGTCACAAATGAGGGTCCAGTTCTCGAAGGGGTGAATGATCCGGCGATACTTGCCGATTGGCACCCCTTGCGGTACCAACACGTCCGACGACTTGACTTTATAGCCTCCCGCGGCGGCTTGGCTGCCTGAGATGAGCAGGCAAACCAAAAGCCTTGACATTGACGGGAACCTCGCACGTGCCATCGCGTCAGATGTCTCAGTTGAGGGTTACACTGACACCCGCACCAACGCCCACACTGCCACCTGTCGTGGCACCGGACAGGTTGGCGCGCACGCGTCCATTCTCGCTGGTGTAGCCAGCACCGAAGGCCAAAGCGCCTTCGTTGCGCCAATAGCCGCCGCCCATCGACACACTGAGCTTGCCGGGGCGGTCATCGTAGCGCAGTGACGCGGCAGCCAAGCCGATGGCTGCCGCCCGTCTGGCTTCACTGCGAACTTCACCGATATCGTTGCTCAGCTGACCCAATTTGGAGTCCGTATAGGCGTTGGCGCTGTTGAGCGTGGTTGCACCAACCTGATCTGTATAGGATTTGGAATCTGCCAGCGTCGTGCTCATCCCATCTTTCAGCTGCTTGACATTTACCGCATCATTATTGGCTACACCGGCAGCAACGTTGCTGATCAGCACCGGGGCATTGGGATCGCCGCCCTGGAGTGTGATTGTGTTTGTCTTGCTGCCGTTACTTGTGTCGTACTGGACCGCGGAGTTTCCAAGGTTGCTAATGCCGGTTGTGAGAGATGCAATCGATTGGTTCGTCGCATAGAGCTGGCTGCCGTTGATGGCGTCGGTCGATGCAGCATTGATCTGGCCCGCCGCCACGTTGGTGATCGTCCGTTCCGCACCGGCACTGCCGACACTCACTGTTGACGTCGGATTGGTGCCTGCAAAATTATAGGTCTTGCCGTTGATGGTGGTGCTGGTGGTTGCAACCACGGCCGAGGTGGTTGAGCCGGCACCCAGCGCCACGTCCCCGGCTTGCGAGGTAGCCTGCGCGCCCGCGCCCAGCGCCACGTTGGTAGCAAAGGTTGTCGAGGATCCGGCGCCCAGCGCCATGGACTGGATGCCGTTCGCCTGCGCATTGGTGCCGAGGGCGATCGAATCGGCAAAATTGACCGTGGCATTCTGGCCGAGGGCGATGCCGCCTGGAGCAGTCTGCTGGACAAGCGCACCGTTGCCGATGCCAATGCCATTGTCGCCATTGACGATGGTCGATGGGCCTACCCCCACGGAATTGGTGCCCACGGCCAGCGAATCCGCCAGAGTGGAGTTGGCATGGAAGTATTTTGTTGTCGTGGTGGCAAACGAAGTGAGGGCGCCGGAAAGCTGGCGGATCGTCACCGCATCGCTTGCCTGCGTGCCATCGGCAACATTGGTGATCTGGCGGTAACCGGTGGCATTGCCGACCGAGACGGCGCCGAGCAAGGCAAGGTCGGTGGTGTTATAGGGAATGAAGGTGCCGATTGTGCCTGTCGCTGGCGCGAGGGCGCGGCTGGATACCGAGCCCGCACCGATTGCGACACCGCCGAGCACCGCGGCCTGGGTATTGTAGCCGAGGGCCAGAGAGTTTGCCGCAGTCGACGATGCGGCAACGCCCGCCGCCAATGAGTTGGTCCCGGTCGCACCGTTATTGGTGTAGTTCGCCTGCTGCGTGCCACCATCATTGAAGCTGTAGTAGTGCGTAAGCTGCCCTGACACGGCGTCGATCGACTGGTTCGTCGCGAAGAGCTGCGAGCCGTTGATCGCATCCGTCGACGCCCCGTTAATCTGACCCGCCGCCACATTAGTGATGGTACGTTCAGCGCCAAGCGCGCCAACGCTGACGGTTGAGGTCGGCGCTATACCGGCGAAGGAATAGGTGACGCCGTTGATCGTGGTGCCGGTTGTGGTAACCGCTGTGGCAGTCTTGCTACCGGAGCCCAGCGCCACATCATTCGCATTGGTGGCTGTTGCCCCATTGCCGACGGATACTGAACCGGCGCCCGTTGCTGTGGAGACCGGTCCGATGGCAACCGAATCTGTCCCCGTCGCTGTCGAATCCGCCAGCGTCGAATTGGCGTGGAAATACTTGATGCCTGCGCCATTGTTGATGTTGTTGATCGTCGTACCCAGACTGTCCACTGCGGAATTGGTGGCGAAGAGCTGCGAGCCGTTAATCGCGTCCGTCGACGTTACGCCGATCCGGCCTGCCGCCAGATTGGTGATAGTGCGCTCAGCGCCTGCTGCGCCAACGCTGACCGTGGACGTCGGGGTGGTTCCTTGAAAGCTGTAGGTTGTGCCGTTGATTACGGCGCTGGGCGTGCCGATCGCCACAGCGGTGACAGAGCCCGAGCCCAATGCCACGTCGCGAGCATTGTTCGCTTTGGCCGCATCGCCAAAGGCCAGCGAACCGGCACCGAGTGCGCTGCTGGCGTTGCCGAGCGCGACCGACCCCTGGCCGATGGCCTTGTTGGAGTTGCCGATAGCCACAGCACCATTGGCCGCATTTGCAGCCGTTGCGCTCGCTGTACCGTCTGAATTGGCAATATTGTTCGCGCCACCGGTAAAGGCGCCCGTGCCGCTGGCGTAACTTGGATCACCGATGGCAACCGCACCGTCGCCATAAGCGGTATTGCCGGCGCCGATCGACACTGCCTTGCCGCCGGTTGCAGTTGCGCCGGTGCCGATGGCGACGGCATCGGCTGAATCGGCCTTGGCGCTCGTACCGAAGGCGATGGCGTTCACACCGCTCGCCGTGGCACCAAGTCCCACAGCGGTTGCGCTGGCGGCGGTCGCCGTAGCGTTGTTGCCGAGTGCGGTGGTGGAGACGTCCGTGGCCCGGGCTCCAGAGCCAGTTGCGACGGAACCTGCTCCGCTGGACACGGATTGATTGCCCAGAGCCAGGGAGAAGTCACCCGAAGCCTTGGCGACATTGCCAAGTGCTTGCGCGTTTAAACCTACGGCATTGGCCTGGGAGCCGATGGCGACGGCATTTTGCCCGGCGGCATTGGCGAGATAGCCCATGGCTGCGGTCCCTACGCCGGAGGCACTTGCCCCGTTTCCGACTGCCGTGGACTGGTTCGCCGACGCTGTGGCGGAGGTTCCGAACGCGCTGGCCCCGGTCCCGGTCGCTGAAGAGCTTGAACCGATTGCGGCCGACCACGCCCCCGTTGCGGTTGCGGCCGTGCCGAGCGCAACGGCCTCGAACGTGAAACCAGCAGGAGCGGTGCCGCTTGCATTGGCATTCGTGCCAATGGCAACAGGAGAACCGCCACCCGTTCCAGCGTTTGCCTTGGCGCCGACCCCCATAGCTATGGCTGAACCGTTTGAAGATGAAGCGTTGGAGGACAATCCAATCGCCACCGAGGCACCGCCCGAAGAGCTGGCCGTTGAGCCGAGGGCGATGGCGTTCGCCCCGTTCGCAGTGGTGTTGACACCAAAGGCTGATGCTCCGTCCGCAAGTGCGCGGGCGTTGCCGCCTACGGCAAGAGCATTGACACCGGTGGCATTCGCGAAGACACCCATGCCTATCGCGTTGAGACCATTGACACCCATCGAATAACCAATGGCAATCGAAGCATCGCCCGTTGCGGTGATAGCGGTGCCTAACGCCACGCCGTTGTTGCCATTCACGTGGGCGCCAGAGCCGACGGCGGTTGAGGCGGCGCCGGGAGCGGTGCTACCACATCCGATCGCTGTGCTTTGCCCCCCAGCAGAGGGAGTCGTGCAGTTCGCGACGTTGGTCAGAACGCCGTTACCAATGACGCCCTGCGCGACAGCTGCCTGCGGAATCATGATCCCCGCCACGGCAAGCTGCGCCCCGAGCACCCCGCCGACACCGAGCGTGCCCAGCCCCAGCCGATTGCGCTTGATACAAAAAACACGGGGGGCGGACCGCAACACCGCCATAAGGCGACGCCGCACTGAGCGATTGCCGTCAAGCGCTCCCGGCACCCGGTTTCGCGTGAAGACGGCGATCTTACGGAGAGCAGTAACGCATGAAAGAAGCATCATTTTGCAGTCCCTCTCAAATCAACGGCGGTTGGCTCCTTCGCGAACCCCGCGTTTATTTCCGGTGCAGATTGGTATTGATGTCAGTTCTGAATTGAAGCGGCGCCACCGGCGTGCCGGATGAAAAATTCCCGGCCATCCTTGCGGCCGATGGCTTCAATGGGCTCAAGTGCATTGGCATACCAGTCGTCCCCGTCAGGAGGCGTGGCGAGAAGCGCCTGCGTCACCCGGTCAGACGGCATGACGTGAGCAAGGCGGTTGCGGATCGCGCCAAGATGTTGATCGGGTGGACTGCTTTCACAGAATGGAGTTGTGAGACCCAACACATAGGTTGCCAGCAAGAGATCACATCGAGGATCAGGTAGCTCCGTCTGTTGCCGCTGCTTCAGCGAGGCAGCGACAGCCGTTACTCTGCGATCAAGCTCATCAAGAAGAGATTGAGACAAGGCGGGTGCGAGGCTCATAGCGTCCCCCTGCGGCCCGTTTCCCGTCGGCGGACAACCATCCATCCGGTTCAGGAACCTTGGCCAAAAACGTTTACGAAAAATGGCCAACTGATTTTCCACGAGTGACAAAATATATCGCTCCCATTTGCTTAAGGACCAGAATATGCGAGATTATTTGGCATGGCATCGATATCTTGCGTCAGGCCGGTAAGCGGCGCTTCGAAATTCCCCTCTCGTATGAGGTGATTGAGCACAACTTTTGATAAAGATATTCCACGGAATCGTCATTTTTCCAGAATCTTACTTTAAAGCGAAATCTTGGCGCGATTGAATGCGGCAAAATACAATAGCGTTAACAAAAATGGAGTTTCCATCTCATGTTCATTTCAAATGACGAACAGCATGAGGTAGCAAGGGCCAGTACTGATTTGCATAATGATATACGACAATCGATCGCACTCGCGCCGGTTACTGACCTAGTACAGCGCGGCGGTTTTTCCAAACATTGGGCATCCACTGTGACATTGGTAAATTGCTCGTTTGCCGTTACCGTAGATGTCTAATTTTTGCTGGAGTAATTTGCTTATAGCGCCTCATGGTATCGGTCAGGTGGCTTTGACTGACAAAGCCTGTCTGAAGCGCGATATCTGAGATCGGCAGTACAGTTTCCAGGAGCAACTGCTCTGCCCTCTGCAAGCGGATCTGCATCAGGTATTGATGCGGCGGCATGCCAAACGTCAGCTTGAAGGCCCGAATAAAATGGCTGGCTGACATACGCGATAGGTTTGCAAGTTCATTGATCGGTACACTGCCAGATATGTTTTGCTGCATGTATTCGATCACCCGCTTCGACATCTGAACGGACAAACGCCGCGCCGCCGAAGACATCACTTGTTGCTTGGCGCTAGAATAGTGTCTTAGCAGGTGCACCCCAAACACAGTCAGCAATGAATCCAGATAAAGTGAGTTTTGCGACGACCCTGTTATCTCGGTAACTATAGTTTGTGCCAGTCGCAACGCCCAAAGATCGACGTGTCCAAACTTCGGCGGCTGCAGTTCCCAGTTGCCTCCTTCCAGTTCCGCAGCCGCCAAGTCTGGAAAGGCCGCGGGCCTGAAAGCAATTGCCGCATTCTGTTTCAACCCACTCCAACGCAATGTCCGTTCAATATTGGACGGATTGACGACCAGCATGCCGATTGGAGCTTCAAATTTCTGCAGGCGGTCGCTGGAAAAAGCTGCTTCCATACCAACTGGAGACAGGACTACAGAGGCAAATTCTGCGTTGGAGCGGAATGTCATCGATCCTGCAACTCTCGATGCATTGATAACAGCACCAATGGATGTTTCACGCCGGGGGCCAATCTGCGTAGGAATATCCGAGAGCATTCCCGATTGTTTGCTCGCTTCAAGCTCAATAACAGTATGGTGCAACTGCCTACCCTCTTTGACCCGTTTTCGAACGGAACGCACTTGTCCAGCATCGCGCAAACTTCCACGCTCACCGCAGATACGTGCGAACCCATTTGAAGTACAAATTATGAGAAATGCTTCCTATCGCTGGGCAAATCGGCCGAGAAACGCAGGGGCAATTGCAACGAAGCCCGGAATCTCGTTCGACGCCAGCCAATCGATTGCGGCTGCCATCCCATTCAACGGAAGTATCTACAATACAGGCGCCTTTGCCCGCGTGCTGTTAAGTCACACAATTCAAATGTTGTAAATCTCGTCCAAATGCTCGCTTCGTTTACAGAATTCTCCCCAAATTCCAATTCAAAGAGATTCACAATGAGGAAAACCTCAGCCAAATCAAAGATATGGTGAAATGAAATTCAAATTTTGATATAATTTTCAATCACTTATGCTATGCTTGCGTGCGCATTAAGAAGATTGACTGATATCAAAAAAAGTAAGATTCTAGAAAAATGAATGGATTTCTGGAACTCTGTCGAATCGGTTCATGGGTCATTCCGGTTGCCGGAAAGTTTGCAACAAAGCCCTATTCTCCACGCGCATATTCAAGTTGCAGTGCAACCAGATCTGCAGTTTCGTTGCCGTAGCGGGCCGCAATCATTTCAAGCGTGGTGTCGAGAAATCTCGAAGAAGCGGCCTTTTGGTCAAAGAATAACTCGACATAGCCCGTATCCTTCTCCTTATCCGGCACGAGTACAAGGCCATGCCGCGATTTCACACGGTTGTTCCCTGATATAGCGATCGCTTGTGAACGATATGTTCTCGACCATGCATCGGCACTGAGAGCCAGTGCGATTTCGTCAAAACCCTCTGTAATCGGAATGGATAACGTCTCGTGTTTCCAAAACGCGAGGTAGTTTCGAGCAACGAGCCCTGCGCGGCCCACCGTCAGGCGAAATGGCGCGGAAACATGCGCTGAAGTCCAGTTTTCAATACCGAGTTCTGTCGCCGTGGCTCTGGCTTTTGCACATCCCGCCATTGCTTCAACTAGGGCAAGGCTTGCCGGAATAGACGCGGTAACACCGGTGGTGGTCATGATGTTGTGGTCTACGACATAGCGCCTGCCCCGAATCCATCGTGTCTTAGGGAACTGTCGCGCAATACTATGGAACGCATACCAGTGAGTTGTTGCACCCCGTCCCTGCAGAATACCTGCCCGTGCGACGATCCATGCTCCCTCACAGATAGCGGTAACGAATGCTCGCTTTCGAGCTTGCTCCTGCACCCAGTTGATAACGACGTCACTTCTGTTGTCGTGCATCGCTGGCACAATCAGAACATCCGCACCTGCAGGGTAAACCTTGTCAAAAGTTTCCATCGTCATATCCGATTCAATGGCGAGGGCTGGCATCCGGTTGATTGTGCCTGCTTGCGCGGAGACGATGACGATATCGGCAATGTCAGCTGACTTCAAAACACCGTAGGGCACAACCAGATCAGTCGTCTCCGTGCCCACATTATCCGCCACAATCGCAACGAGTGGCCGAACGCGTTCAGCCTTAACGGCAGGCAGGTGAATGCGGTCGATATCTGCGGCCGCTGAAGCCCCAGACAAGATGAGGAGAAAGAGGAGAAGGGTTTTCCAGATTAGCTGACGCATGATGGTTTCCAACTTTGAAGACGGCATCCCAACCTATGCGCACACTGCCTCTGGCGAAAATGACAAAATTATCGCATTTTACGCCAATGAAAACGCAATCTGGAACGACAACACGAATCCTCCTGATCGGCTACGAAGGGGTGCAAGCCTTGGATGTAGTCGGCCCAATGGAAGTATTCGCGGCAGCGAATCTCTTTAAGTCCGAGCACACTCCGCCATATGAACTTCTGCTCGCATCTCCGACGGGAGGATCGATTAAATGTAGTTCGGCAGGCGGTATTCGTCTTGGCGATGCCATCGCGCTCGATGCCGTTCCCAACGAAACGGTCATTGTGGCGGGTGGCAGCGAGGATGATTGCGGAAGGTAATCTTCGAGACCAGCCTGATCGAATGGCTGAAATTACGTGTTTCGAGCACTCGTCGTCTGGCCAGCGTATGTACTGGGGCTTTCGTACTCGCTGCAGGTGGCTTTCTGGACGGAAAACGCGCAACAACTCATTGGAATTCAACTGGCTTGCTCAAAGAGTTGCGACCTCAGATCAAGGTCGAGCCAGATGAGATCTTTGTAGCCGGGCCACCAGTTTACACTTCTGCCGGAATTACGGCAGGAATTGATCTGTGCCTCGCTTTGGTTGAAGCCGATTGCGGGGCACAAACGGCTTTGTCCGTCGCCCGTCAGTTGGTGCTGTTCATGCGCAGGCCTGGAGGGCAGGCTCAGTTCAGTCCGAGCCTCGCGGTCCAGGTCAAAGCGACGCCACGACTGCGAAAGTTGATGGCTCTGTTGCAAAAATTTCTTGCTGTAGAATGAAATTCCAGGCGTCTGTGTTTTTTGACGAGGAAGCCCTCTCTTTATTTGCTCACGGTTGCGTTTCACTGTTGCCGGGCGGTTGTTCAAAGCCGTTTTCTCTCAGGGGAGGGAATATTTTTCTCTGATTTTACGGGTCTAAAATTTTTGCAACAAAGCCGCGACATCTGCTCCTCGAAAAACGGCAGCGGATATCTGCAGCAATCCCGGCGTGTTCAATCAATGCATCGCGGCGATGCCATCGCGTGCGTTTCGTCGGATCGTCTGCGGTGGTTGCCCAAGCGTCCGCAAGAATGCCCGACGCATGCGATCGCGATCCGCGAAGCCGGTTTCTACCGCGATCACATCCATTGAGTGCCGACCTTCCTCCATCATCAGTCGCGCTGCCTCGACGCGAAGATTCTCGACGGCTTTGGCCGGGGATTGGCCTGTCTCTGCCCGGAACGCCCGGCTGAACTGACGTGCACTCAGGCTCGCAGCGTCCGCCAGTTCCTCTACCGACAGGACATTGCGTAGATGGGCCTTGGCATAGTCGATCGACCGCTGGATTCGATCCGACTTTGGTTCGAGTTCGAGCAACGCGGAGAACTGCGACTGTCCTCCGGCGCGCCGATGATAGACCACGAGCTTACGAGCGACAGAGCGGGCGATGTCCTGGCCATGGTCCTTCTCTATCATTGCGAGCGCCAAATCGATGCTGGCGGTCATTCCGGCCGAGGTCCATATACTACCGTCCACGATGAAGATGCGGTCATCCTCGACCTTCACACTTGGGAAACGCTCCTGAAGTTGCCGAGCGAAGGCCCAGTGTGTTGTTGCACGACGTCCATCAAGCAAACCGGCCTCAGCGAGGATGAAGGCACCAACACATGGTGCAGCCACCCTTCGAGCGATCCCGAGCGAATGGCGAGCGAACGCCAACAGCCCTGGAGTCATCGGCTCGATCGTCGCCCCGGCTCCAAACATCACGGTATCGCGCACCGTGTCATCGAATGGCTTCGTACTGACACCGAAACCAGCGGAAGACTTCACCTCTCCTCCAGCCTCCGAAAGCAGCTCGATGTCATAAGCTGGAGTTCCCAGCGCGAGGTTGGCCATCTCAAAGGCTGTAATCGCAGCGAAGCCCATCAACTGAAATCGCGGAAATACAACGAAACCGACCCTGTGCATGCTGCGACATCTCCTTCGCCCGACGACGTTCTTACGCGAACCGAAAATTGCTCAAGTTGATGGATACCATGAGAGGATCCTCGACAACACGATCATCTGTACCGCGGGTGAAGGCACGGCGTTTCGTTGAAAACCAAATGCCGCTGGCTTCCTCATAGTCATAAACTCGCTGTGCGGCCGCGAACCCGCCTGCGACATCAACATAGTAGTCGTGCCGTCGCAGCAGCAGGTCGCTGCCGAAAAAGAAGTCCTGCACCGCGCTATGCGTCGCGATCCGCGTTGGAATACGCGCTCTCAGCCGATGCCAGCGTTCTCCCGCCTCGCTCCAGGGGGAAAGCTCTTCGACCACGACGCCAGGAAGAGTGAGCAGGAATGGCGTCGTCAAGTAGGTCCACAGCGCGTACCCATTGAAATACGCGCGGTGAAGTGGGTTCCACGGCGTTGTCATCTCATGCCCGGCGAACGAAGCGCGGGGATTTCCAAGCTCAGCCACGACGCCGCCGTCCGTCTTTTCGATCGCAATGTGCTTCGGCGTGAAGACGGTTCGCTGGTCAGGTGCACCGAAGGGGATAACAGAGGCCCTTTCTTGATGGAGCCAGACCGTCATCTCCCGTGGATCGGAATCCTGGTGCAAGCCCCTTCATTGCCCAAAGTGCGCCGCCTGTGACAATCGTCGTCTGGACAGTGTTGAACTGAGCCCACCGGTCAAGTCCGCCATGCGCGGCAACGATGCGGTTTAGCAGATCAGTCATATGTTCCTCCATCGAAGGGGCGCCAGCCTCGCGCAGCACGTCGCGAGGCGCCACTGCCCCCTGTTTGTCTCGTTATGTGCTAGCTCCGAGCCGATACCGCGAAGCCGGTTTGTTGAGCGACAGGTTGGGCATGAGCTTGTGACGCGCAGCCTCGTAGGCTTCCCAGTCGCCGACATCCGGCAACGACGGAATGGTGACCTTCTCACCCAGTTCGAGCCCGGCAAGCGCAGCGTCCACCATGTTTTCGGCAGACATGACGATTTCGCTGGGAACATGTTCCAGGGGCGTGCCTGCATTGCCCCAGAACTCGGTCGCCGTCGCTCCCGGCAAAACGGCCTGGACGCGGATGCCCGTGTCGGCGAGTTCTTTCTGAAGCGACAACGTGAAGGCCAAAACAAAAGCCTTGCTGCCGCCGTAGACGCCGTTCAGTACTTCCGGCACTATCCCGACGATTGATGCGATGTTGATGATCGTTCCAGTCCCTCGCGCAGCGAATCCAGGGACCGCCGCGTAGGTCAGTCGCGTCAAAGCACTGACATTCAGCGTGATCATCTCCTCCATTTTGTCGACCGAAGTGTCGAGAAGAGGAGCCGTAGCACCGAAGCCGGCATTGTTGACCAGCGCCGTGATGCTGGCATCGGTCCGCAAGACCTCTTCGATGCGGGCGAGATCCGCCTTGTTCCCGAGATCGGCCGCGACCGTCTCGACGGCCCTGCCGGTCTCATCGCCTAAGCGCTTGGCTACCTCGTCAAGCCGAGCCTTGTTGCGGGCCACGAGGATCAGATCATAGCCTTGACGCGCCAAGCGGTCGGCGTAGATCGCACCGATGCCAGACGATGCGCCTGTGATCAGCGCCGTACCTTTTGAACTCTGTGTCATGATGAACTCCATTTCCTTGGGTGTGGAGCCCTGAAGATAGAGTAAGAAATTCGCGTCTTAAATGTCATATATCCGGCTTATTAGGACACGTTGATTGAAAGGACCAGTACTGACGTTAACTGTCGAGTAATCGATCGCGGATCTCACCACGCTCATGAAAGTAGACGGCGCGTTTCAGTTCGTGGGCGTAGATGGCTTTTGAAACGCGATGCGCACTTAGCAACGCCAGTGATGGCAATCAGACCAAATCTGCACTAACATTGAACCCGGATCGCCACTCGGGGGCAGGCCAGTTCGGAATTTCCGGAATTTAGGCCCATCTTTGAATGTCTATTCCGAACGTCATGCCGGTGATAGTCATAACTGACCAACGGGGTTGATAGCGACGGTCGCACCGACCGCCCTCCCGCCAGGTGGGAGATAAGACAATGCTGAAATTCGTCTTTGCTCTGGGGATACTCGCTCTCGCAGTGCCCGCCAGCGCTCAGGTTCCGGACTTTCCGGCTTCCTTCAAGACGCAGGAGATCACGACCAACGGCGCGACCATCCATGTTCGCGTCGGTGGTGACGGACCGGCAGTGGTTCTGCTGCATGGTTATGGTGAGACCGGCGATATGTGGGCGCCGATGGCAAGCGACCTTGCCCGCGATCACAAGGTCATCGTCCCCGATCTGCGTGGGCTTGGCCTCTCCTCTAAACCGCAAGCTGGTTTCGACAAGAAGACCCAGGCCGGCGACGTGGCCGGCGTCCTCGACGCGCTCAAGATCGATCGCGCCGATCTGGTCGCGCACGATATCGGCAACATGGTCGGTTTTGCCTTCGCGGCCCAGCATCCCGAGCGGGTCAATCGCTTCGTGCTGATCGATGCGCCCGTGCCTGGCGTTGGGCCGTGGGAGGAAATCTTGAAGAACCCGCTGCTGTGGCACTTCCGCTTCGGCGGACCGGATATGGAACGCCTCGTTGCTGGCCGCGAACGCATTTATCTCGATCGCTTCTGGAACGAATTCTCAGCCACTCCGAGCCACTTTACCGAGGCTTCGCGGGAGCACTATGCCAAACTGTACGCCCTTCCTGGCGCCATGCATTCGGGTTTCGCCCAGTTCGCCGCCTTCGATCAGGATGCGGCCGACAACCGGGCCTTCCTCGCTGCAGGCGGCAAGCTGTCCATGCCGATCCTGGCGATTGGTGGCGAGAAGTCGTTCGGCCCGATGATGGCAACCGTGATGCGCGCAGCGGCAACCGACGTGACTGAGGGCATTATCCCCGATTCCGGTCACTGGATCATGGAAGAAAATCCCGAAGCCACGACTAAGATGGTCCGTGTGTTTCTCGACAAGGCGCGCTGACCTTTCCGGTTTAACGTGCTCGCAGTTAGGTTCTCTTGCAAATTTCTTTTTCGTATTCCGCATGAAGCGGCTCGAAGTGGCATTTTCCACCCCGAGCCATATCGCTCTTAGGAGCGAAGGTTTTCTCTGATCCACTCTTCAGCGGTCGTGACGCTTACGCCATGTCGCGCGTTGAAGCTGTCGCGCTTTGGCCATGACACGCCTCTGCCCTCGGCAAAGACCGCCCGATATTTCTTGATGTGGTTGTCAGGGTCTTGCGCAAGTTCCAACTTGAGCTGATCAACTGTCCATTCAGTCTTTGTAAATGGCCGCCCGAGCACGGTCTCAAGCGTATCCGCGACCTTGCCATAAGTGACCGTGTCGCCGGCAAGATAGACGATCTCGTTGCGGATCATCGGCTGAGCGAAGACCACTTCGGCGGTCAAGGCACCGATGTCGTCAGGAGTCGTCAGCGTAACTTCCGTTTCCAGGCTGCCCAGCGCGTTGACGACGTTCCTTTCGAGATCGACGACCTCGAAGATCGGTTCGAACAGGAAGCTCGTGAACATCCCTGTTGAGATGACTACCCATTCGGTCTTGTCCTGCGCACGCAGAAGCTCGCGCACGTCGATTTGGGCGTCGAAAAGGTCTTGGGGGCTGCAACGGCCGATGACGTCGAAGTCGACGCCGAACTGCCATGGGAAGTACCGCTTGAGGTTCGCTTCCAGTGCAGCCTTGGCGAGCTTCATCGGCGTGTTACGGCCTGCGGAAAAGCCTGCACATCCGATCACCGTATCGAAACGGCCGAAGATCGCTGAAAGTTCACCTGTCGTCGCAGCAAGGATGTCGCCGGTGACGATCTCGATCCCCAGTTCGCGTATCTCGGAGACATCACGTTGTTTGACCGCGTTAGTCGACTGAACGGTCGCCGCCCGCAGGAGAACGCTGATCTTTGTACCCGGATGATCCTTGGCCTTACGCGCCAGATTGCGTAGTACGGGCATACCAAGCTCTCCGGCACCGATGACCAGGATCGACTGTGCTTCTGTTGTTGGGGTGAAGTTCATTCGGTGATCCTTTCTGATCTTTTCGTTCGTGTGAACGAGTAGATGGCATCTCTCGGAATGGATCGTAAGAAGGTACACGCGTGATACCATGAGGCGGGAAGATGACGAGAGACGAAATTCTGAACTATTCTCAGGCCGTCTGCGATGGGCTCCGCGAGGACGAGGACGGAGTAAGACGCGAAGTCCTGACCCATGCAGGAAACAGATGGTCGCTCGGCGTCATCCACACGTTGGGCGTCTACGGTAGACTACGACACGCGGATATCGGACGAAGAATGCATGGTGTTACCCAGAGGATGCTTACACGTACTCTCCGACAGCTTGAGAGAGATGGGCTGGTCACACGTCATGATCTGGTGGAGATGCCACCGCGCGTGGAATACGCGCTTACCGAGTTGGGAATGGGACTACTGATCCGTATGATCCCACTCTGGACATGGGTCGTAGAAAACTCCGATCAGTTTCGCAAATTGCGGGAGGAATTCGACGCGCGACCGCCCGTGAAACCGTCATGGCAGACTTTTTGATGGCTTGTAGAGTGCCACGGACAGGTTGCATCATGATCTAAAATTAGCTGCGGCTTGACACACCATGCCTGCTTTGGTCCGACAACAGACTTCAGCCGTTGAGTGAGATAAATACCACTGCATACAAAGCGCTGACTTCTTGCGATTGATCTTAATTTGACCGTTTCTCCATTGCCCAAAGGTGGCACCAATGGCTATTTCAGGACAATGACAACCTTACCTTTCGCACGACCTATCTCGATGTAAGTCAGCGCCTCGTTGGTCTTCTCGAACGGGAAGACCCTATCCATTACCGGCCGTATGACACCTGCTTCGATCAGCGACATGATCTTGCCGAGCTGTCCGCCGTTTGCCGTCATGAACAGGAACGAATAACTGACCTGGCGGCGGCTCGATTTCCTTCGGATACCAAAGCTCAGTAAGCGCATGACCTGCTGGAGCAACCAGCCTGAACCGTCCTGCTTCGCGAAGGCAGATCGGGCGGACCGGAGATCGATGTAAGCTTTCCACCGGGCTTCAGTACACGGAGTGATTTCTCCAGCTTGTCCGTGCAAAGACTGTTCAGCACGACATCATAGTCCCGCAAGATTTCATCGAATTTCTGTGTCTTGTGGTCGATCACGACGTCTGCTCCGAGATATTTGGCAAGGCATGGACGTCGCTTGCGGATTGATCGGCAGCAATCGCATTGAATTCGGCCCAGTGACCGAAGGCTTCAAAGCCAGTCTTGAACTCCGGAGCGTCAAAGGCGTGATTTGCGTCCTCGCAGGGGACCATAAAAAGTCGCGGGGCAATTGCCGCGTCAAGTTTGTTTCTGTTGGATCTGGCACTTAGAAACGGCAGTGCTGTCACTTTTAAAAAGCGGTGTTTTGGCGACACCCTGCCCTCAGTCACCAATTGCCCCACAGTTCTTTATGGTCCCCATTCTTACGGTTAAGTACAGTGCGACAGACGCCTTCTCTAAATGGTGATCAACGTCTCCATTCTGGCACATCAATGCCGTCCGGGGGCGCGTCCACCCCATCACAACCCGATAGAGAGGATCGCGTGCAAATCGGGTCATGACGCCTGATCTCACATTTTGATCGGTGTCCGGCTAACATTACAATGCCCATCTGCGATATCAGCCCGCCTCAAATACAGAGGTGGGGACAATTGAAGGCGCTGACACGGTAGAATTGACGCTACAAGCTTGAACAATCGACTAATTTACTCTGACCACTGCCTTAATCAGACCGCTTTTATTACGACTCCACCGAGGCAGAGCTTCCGGCACGTCAGCTATGTCAGTTTCATGGGTAACGAGCCTATCGATTGGCACGAGTCCTGATTTAATTGACGTTACAACATGCACGAAATCTTCCTGGTTCGCGTTTCGGCTACCAATTAGCATCATCTCGCGTTTATGAAACTCGGGATCAGAGAAACTGATCACATCCTTGACGACGCTGACCAAAACAAGCGCTCCGCCATGCGCCACATAATTGAAAGCAGTTTGAATGGAGCCGGCATTGCCCGTGGCATCGAAGACCGTGTCGAAACCTTCCTTGTCGCTGAGTGCAGCCAAGGTCTCTGCTGTTGTTGCATTAGCCAGGATGGTAGAGGCAAAGCCGAGCTCGTCTGCGGCAAAAGCCAGCCGTTCATCATCCGCATCGAGGAATGATACGTGATGTCCGGCAATGCGTGCAAAAAGTGCAGTGCCGATACCAATCGGCCCAGCGCCGATGACCAAGGTGCGCGAACCAGATCTTGCCAACGAGCGACGCACCGCATGCGCACCGATTGCCAGAAATTCCACAGTTGCAGCGTCACGCAATGACAACCCATCCGCTGGATAGAGGTTTCTAGCAGGGATAATGATCTGTTCGCACATAGCACCATCGGCATGGATTCCGATAACGCTTATGGAGGTGCAGCAATTGGGCTTGTTCTGGCGACAGGCAATGCACTTCCCGCAGGCAATATAGGGATTTATAATTACAGGTTCTCCCGTTGCAAGGGTAACTCCCTCTCCCACGCTCACAACCCTTCCTGATGCTTCGTGCCCCATAATCCGCGGATACTGAAGAAATGGGTGCTTACCTTCGAAAATATGATAATCGGTTCCGCAAATACCCACATAGCGCACGTCAACGAGTACCATCCCTTCCGGCACGAATCCGGGTTTCGGGCGCTCCTCTAAAGAGAGATGACCAGGCAAATGGCAGACAACCGCTTTCATTACAAATCCTAAGATTTCTTGAGATTATTTACGGCGGCGACGCAATTGATCAAAGTAAACAATGACGATGATGAGCACGCCAGTGATAACCCGCTGCCAGAACGAGTTGACGTTGAGAAGGTTCGCACCGTTATTGATTGTCGCCAGAATAAAGGCACCGAGCAGGGGGCCGTGAATGGATCCGACAGCGCCGAAAAGACTGGTGCCACCGATAACCGAAGAAGCGATGGCTTGCAGTTCCCAGCCTTCTGCCTGCGTTGCGTTGCCAATCCCAATTCGTGATGCCAGCAGCAGCCCGACAAACGATGCGCAGACGGCCGAGAGGATATAAGCAAGATAGATCGTGCCTTTCACATTGACGCCGGAAAGACGTGAGGCTTCCGCATTCGATCCAACCGAGAACAAATAGCGGCCCCAGCGACTGTGATGCAGGAAAATGTAGGCGGGAATACCCACAAGGACGACCATCCAGAAAAGGTTGGGCACGCCAGCGAAATCATTGCGGGAAAATTCAGTGAAGAGATCATTGTCGATCGAGATTGTAGCACCATTGGTGATCAACAGGCCGATGCCGCGCAGGGACGTCAGTGTGGCCAGTGTGATTATAAAAGGCGGAAGTCCGAGTCGCACGATGCCGAAGCCATGGAAAAGCCCGATACAGACACCAATGCCAAGGGTGATCAGGATCGCAGCCCAGATGGGGAAACCATGTGTCAAAAGCCAGGCAACGATAACGCTGGTGAAGCCGACGATCGCGCCGACAGACAGATCAATACCGCCGGTGATGATAACGAAGGTCTGACCAATCGCGAGGATCGCGATCATCGAGCCTTGCCGCAGCAAATTGGAAATGTTGTTTCCAGTCCAGAAACTGTCCGTCGAGAGACTTAGGACAAGCCAAAGCACAAGCAACAGGGCAAACAGCGTCAGTCCGAACAGGACATTGAAACGCCGCTTCGGGGTTGCGCCAATGTCTTTGGTTTCCAGGCTCATCAGGACAAATCTCCAGATAGTCGATGCGGGCAAGGGACCGCGGCGGATCAAATCAATTGCGTGTGCCGGTATCAGCAGATGCAGAACCGAGTGCTTGTGTCAGAATATCTTCATGCGTAACGGTTTTATGGGGATGGCTTGCCACAATTTGCCCGCGCCGGAAGACATGTAAGGTGTCGGCAAGTTCATAGACTTCCGGCAGGTAGGACGAGATAAGAATAATGCCGGCGCCGTTTTCCAGAAGAGTTGAAAACAGACGGTATATTTCAGCCTTTGTGCCGACATCGACACCGACCGTGGGTTCGTCGAAGATGAAAAGCTTGGCACCGTGATTGAGCCATTTACCGATGACGATTTTCTGCTGGTTACCACCCGACAGGCTCGCTGCGCTAGCGCTGCGCGAGGCCGTCTTGATGCGAAGGTTGGAAATCTGATCATCCGCATATTTGGATTCTTCCGTACGGGAAATCAGAAAATTTTGGCTCAGTTGCTTGTAGATCGGCAGGTTCAAATTGAGCGAGACAGGCAGGGAGAGGCACAGTCCCTGATCACGGCGGCTTTCCGGCGCCAAAGCTATGCCGAGTTTGATGGCATCGCGTTCGCGCCCGATATGAACTTCCTTGCCGTCCCAGAAAATCTTGCCGGATGATTTTGGGTGCCGCCCGAAGATCGTTGTAACAAATTCGCTGCGTCCCGCGCCGATCAAACCATAGAGGCCGACAATTTCACCCTCGCGGATACCGAGACTGACGTCTTCGAACCCATTGCCGGACAGATTTTTCGTCTCAAGAATGGTCTTGCCAAAGACAAATGGAACCTTGTGATAAATCTGCTCAATCGAGCGGTTGATCATCAGGTTGATCAACTCGTTCTCATTGGTTTCATCAATATTGCGCGTGCCAACCAACCGCCCATCGCGCAAGATGGAAACGCGATCGGCAAGTTCAAACACTTCTTCCATGCGGTGACTGATATAGACAATGGTGACGCCGCTTTTCTGAAGACGGCGGATCAATGCAAATAGCTGTGCCGCTTCTTCGCGCGTCAGGTAGGCGGTGGGCTCGTCAAAGATGAGGAAACGCGCGCCACGCGTAGCCGCCCGAGCTGTCGCGATCAGTTGCTGCTGACCGATAGTCAGATCGCTCAGGAGAGCGTGGGCCGGTAGCTTAAAACCAAGATCGTCAAGGATTTTCTGCGCCTCGCGCACCATATGGCGATGTTGCAGCAGACCGAACCGGCGGTGTTCCTCACCCAGAAAGATATTCGCGGCGACGGTGAGGTGCGGGCAGAGCACAACCTCCTGATGCACGGCGTTTATTCCATGCTGAATGGCTTCCAGCGGCGTTGTAAGGGCAACGGGCTCTCCCCGGAGAAATATCTCACCGGAGGTGCGGGGGATAACTCCAGTCAAAAGCTTGATCAGCGTTGATTTTCCCGCACCGTTCTCTCCAACGATGGCGTGAATTTCGCCAGCCTTGAAAGCAAGATCGGCAGGTTTCAGTGCGTGGGTTCCAAGGTATTGCTTTTCGAGCCCGCGCAGCTCCAGAATAGGCAAGCGGGCCGCCGCTGCGGATATGTTTTCACTTTGTCCGCTGCCGGACCGGTGCGAAATATCATGATCTGTCATGGCGGCCCCACTGATTGTTGAGCATATCAGGATCAGTTGAGCTTGGGGTTGAGCAACTCCTGTGCACGTTTTTCGTTCATATTGGCTTTGGTGATCAGGTTTGCACCCGTATCGACATTGGCTTCTGTCTTCTCGCCTTTTGAGGCAGCCAATGCGGTCTTGATGCCGTCATAGCCCATGCGGTAGGGGTCCTGAACAATCAATCCGGCCAAGGTCCCGTTTGACAGGAATTTGACCAGCTTCTCGTCGCTGTCAAAACCTATGACCTTGATCTTGTCCTGCGCCTTATTTTCGGCAATGGCCTGCCCCGCGCCCTGAGCCATGATCAGATTGGACGCAAAGATACCGTGCAGGTTCGGATTGGCTGTGATGAGGTCAGTGGTGATATTGAGACCGGTGGTCGCCTGCCCGTCTGCAACCTTATCGGCAATCAGTTTGAGGCCCGGATATTTGGCTGCTATTTGCTCTTTAAATCCTTTGGCACGCTGGTCGAGGGAGCCAACGCCGGGCAGTGCCGTGATGAGAGCCACATCGCCTTCAGCCTTGCCATATTTTTCCTTGATTGCGGCGGCGAGGCCATCTGCGGCTACCCGTCCGCCCTGCACGTTATCCGTGGTCAGGAATGAGGTGAAGGACTTTGAATCGGCAGCGGAATCGATACCGATGATCTTGACGGATTTTGCCGCCTCATCGATCGGCTTGCCGAGTGCTTTGAACTCGGTTGGTGAGATGACAATGGCCGCCGGTTTGCCGGAAACTGCATTTTCAAGAATGGAAATCTGGCCGTTGATATCGGATTCGGCCTGGGCACCAAGCTCCGGCACTTTGACGCCGAGATCCTTGCCTGCCTTGCGCGCGCCGGCAAGTACGATTTGCCAATAGAAGGACGTCGTATCCTTGACGATGATGGGGATGGTCACGTCTGCGGCCCGAACAGGTGTGGTTGACATCATGCCTGCGAATATGGCTAGGCCGACGGCACCAAGAACAGTTCTGCGATGGATGTGCTTTCCTGTAGAAATCATGGTTGCGTTCCTCTCATAGCGCCGGATTTATTTGTTTTACGTCCGGATCGAGAGGGCGCCTTTCGATCCGATCTTTATCGATAAAAAACACCGACTACACGAAGCTAATTTAAATATATTCTATTTGCAAGCACAGTGGCACTCATCTCATCGAAAATGGCATAGCAGCCGTTTAACCTGCTACCAGAACGTGGTTTGAGGAACCGGCGCTGTGACAAGAAGCCAGGAATCAAGGGCAGCTTTATTGCGAGCGAAGTACTTTTCTTGTGATAGCGGCCATATGGTCTGCCACGCGCTCCGCCCACGAATAGCTGGCGGCAAGCAAAACTAGGCCTATAAGGGTTCGCGCTGTCACACCAAAGTAGACCCCGACTTCATGAACACAAAATCTCTAACCTCATATCGCCCGGAAAATGTCGGCTCTTTCAAACACTTGCATCCCACTGCCCTTGAGCTGTTGCCGGTAACCACCAGTCTGCTCCACGCCCTCGGTAGATGTATGGTGTCGCTGCTTGGCATAAACGTTTTGCAATGTAACGGAAGGGCTGCTTTGTCCTTTATCGACAAAATACATTTTGCGATAAACCAATATTGCCGATAAACTGAAGATAGCAGTTTATCGATCAAGCGCATGAAGGAGCACGATGTCAAAGCAGAACACTGTCTTCAAAGACGGTTATAACCGGTGCCTTCGACTGCTCGATTCAATTGATACGCTACCTTCTGAATCTGAACTTGGGACCATACTCAATATCAGCCGTACAACCGTGCGTGCCATCACACAAAATCTTAAAGAGGTGGGGCTTGTCGAAAGTGGCAAGGGCAGCAAAATCGTCTTGCGCAAGCCGAAGAAATCCGACTATTTCCCAGATAGCGAAACCGATTCACTGTCGGAAATTATCGAACGCAACTTTATGAAGCGCATTCTGATGGGCGGAGCTCAACCCGGGATGCAGATCAACGAGCTTGAATTGGCACGCGATGTTGGTGTTGGCACATCGGCCGTGCGGGAATTCCTGATCCGGTTTAGTCGGTTCGGACTTATTGAGAAACGCAAAAACAGCCACTGGATACTGAAGGGTTTCACCCGTTCTTTCGCAATAGAATTATTTGAAATCCGCGAGATATTCGAGCTGCGTTCCGCCACTGCCTTCGCTAGTTTGCCGGACGATCATCCTGCAAGAGAAAGACTGGACGAGCTGGAAAATGAGCATCGCGCACTGCTGCGCGATATCGGCAAATACCCAGAAAAGTTTTCCGAACTGGACGAACGCTTCCATCGCATCATCCACACAGCGTCACATAACCGCTTCGTAATCGACTTCTACGACATTATTGCGATCGTCTTTCACTATCACTATCAGTGGAATAAGCAGAACGCCCAACAGCGTAATGCTCGCGCACTGGAAGAACATCTTGTCTATATTGACGCACTCCGCTCTCGTGACATCGCCAAGATAGAACAAGCTTGCCGCGCTCATTTACGCTCTGCACGTGAGACTCTGTTACAATCGATTTTGCCAGACGATGCAAACGTGGATGTCTAAATCTGGTTTCGTTGCAATCCATAGCAAGGCAAGAGGAAAAGCGATGGACGATCCAATCCGCTGGCGCCACATGGCAGGCGCGCCGAAAGACGGCAGTCGAATTCTCGTAACAATCCGGCCATCCGAACAGGGGCAGGCAGAAGTTGATCTCGCATATTGGTCTAGCGGCGATCAGTTCGGTGCCGAAGGCTGGCGCGCCTCGGATTCCTCACCCGGCCGCGTCATCGAGTATGCCGAGCCGGAATTGAAGTGCTGGATGCCAATGCCCTCGGCCAATCTCGATCGTACTGCTATACCCTCACCTTGGGAAGGCGAAGACGCCGAACAACTCAACGGTTCAGGAATTTAAGAACTCGCGTCGTTGCGGCCCATCGATACCGAGCTGATGCCTTGATGCATGAAATGGCAGCGGAAATGGAAGAGAAGCGGGCCACCGAACGGCGACTGCTTCGCGCCACCATTGCGGTCATTTCGGGACTATTGACGATCTACCGAAAGCTGTCATTGCCCTCAACGTGAAGTGCCACCTCAGACGCGGCGGCATTCCCGCGTCGACCCTTCTATGATAAGGAGTTGCTGAGTTGCGGCCTACCACAGTGATCGGACGCCATGCCAGGCTAATGTTGTCGGACTTCTCGACTGGCCACGGCCTCTCATTCATGCTTAAGACGTTCCCACTCGCCGATCAGCGACTTGTAATTTTCACGGAATATCGTCTCTTCGTTGCCTTGCAACGGTGTCGTTTGGGGCGAGAAGAATGTCCGGCGAAGAGGGTCGATAATACGCATGTCAGCTGGATCTAGTTCTGTCAGGGCTTGTTGCATTACCCACAGGCCCAACCGTCCGCCCTCGTCGGTGAGCGCCGGTTCTTTGCTGAAGTAGGGACACGATGCGAGCATATTCTCCCCTGACGCGCGCGTGCAGCGCATCCTTTATACGAATTGCGCCACCTAAGTCTTCTATCCGGAGGATACCGTGTACACTTTGGGGAATTATTTCGACAGGCTCGTTTGACCAACGCAATTTAGCACTGAGCAATTCGAGGACCCCGTCTTTTAACAGCGGATACAGTCGCTTAAAATTCCTGTTTGACTTTATGCGATCGTCAGTAAGTTGTGTGAGGTCACTCTCACCCGATATGTGCCTTTTGACATCTGACCAGAAAGGCAAATAGAAATCGCCGCCTCGGCTTCTAGTGCCTCCAGCTTCCCTTCTGCGGTCCAGTCGAATGTCTTCCTTCAAAACTGTTCGTCGCAACGATGGTGGCGCATAGAATAACTGCAGCGCCTTACGAAGAGGAACATCAAAAACAGACATACATACCCCGCCTATCATAGATTGAAGCACAAGTATCACTTCAATTTTTCTTCTCATGCAAGGGTATGAGTCAATTCTTAACTCGATAATTAGGGTGTCACTCGCTCAGAAACTGCGGAACATCTCATCGCACGGGTCGGATAATGACAACAGTTACCGAGATGCCACCTTGGAATTTCAATCAGACGGGGATGGGAATAAGATCGAGGGGGCCATAGCCCCGCAGCCAGAGCCGTTTGAACTCGAGATGATTTATGTCTACCGCCAGCTCTGACGTGAAGGGCGTGACGTAAGTTGAAGCGTCAAAGCCTTTAAATTCAATTCCAGCTTTCGCCATAGCCTTGAAAACCTTGCAGACTGCCGACACGGCAATTGGCATTAGGTCCAAGTAAACATGGTCATCAGGATAACGTTCCTGCGATGCACGTGTGCGGACAATCTGTAGACTCAACCGTTTGTTGATTAGTTCAGAACGCTGCTGCGCTTTGGCGCCTTTGATGAAACTGTCGAGATACGGCGATGCAACCGATGGATCCAAGCGAGCGTCTAAGTCGTCTAAACGCAAATAGTGTGACATTCGGATATTGCCACCATGAAGGGTATGATGATTTGCGAGCAAAAATGAGGCCCCAAGCCAACCCTCAGCGCCGTCTTGAATGTGCAAGCGATGATTTAGGGTGCGAAACAGAGGATGGTTGCGATGATGTATCGCATTTCTGACCGCGATCAAAAGCGCGGTGTCAGCATGTTCGAAATATGGGAACACATCCTTCGATACGTCGTAGAGCGTATGAAATGCCTCTAACTTCATCTCGAATGCGCGATCTATATTGTCTATTGCTTCTTCCCGATCTACTTTGAAGATCTCGGAAAATCGCCAATTCGCTTCAACGCATATCCGCATAGTGTTTGCGAGGTTGCTGACTGCCCCTTCGATGATACTCTTCTCGCTCAATGCTTACCAATCTTTCTGGCGAATGCGGCCTCTCGTCATGCAATTGGTACAACCAATACCGTAGAATCACGACATCAAAGCCTTTTCCCAATGATACGTTGTTGGAAATCAGTTTGGTAGAGGTGCTCGATGACGCCAGAAAGGAAAACGTTGCGAAGCGTATGAAGCGCTCTCGCGAGAAGCACGAACGGCCGGCTTTCCGAACTGGAACGTTAAAAGCGACAACAAACGCTTCATGAACGAAATGTGTGATGAGCCGAGCGGCGATTTTTCCCTAACCGATATCGAATGCGTCGATCTGGCAAAAAGCTTTGGGCCAAGTCAACGCTTTGACATCCTTGAAGAACGGTGCATCGGGCACCGACCTTTTCCGACGTCCTGGAAATGATCGGCAGCGTAAGGCTGTCGATCCAAACGTTCCTTGCCAGCCGCCGGCGGACAACCCAAATTACTAGCCAAGACCGGTCATTGTGGAATCGGCCCCTTTTCAGTCATTTAAAGGCCCTGGCTCAGTGATCACCAGGACCACAGTAACAACTAGAAGGCGCTAGACGATGCATATCCATGGCTATTGGAAATCTCACTACAATGCCCGCCTTGAATGGATGCGAACCTTCGGCCCGTTGGGCAGTTGACACCAATACCCTGAATATAGTGATGATCCCCTTTGTTGTTCATGGGAGGGGGACTTTTTTGGGGGACGATATCGAGATACAGAAAATACCTCCTTTCCCATCAAGAGGCCTGGTAATTGCGTCGGCTAACATGCTGAAGGCGGAGGGCCACGCGGGCTTCAAGGCCATGCGTTTAGAGTGGGATCTTCTTGATACCGACGCTGGAGAGGGGGCCGGTTTGGCCGAGCGTGCAACTTCTTTGGCGACATACGCACTGGGACATCCAGAGTTACGCACCCCCGAAGGTACATCTTTGCAGTCCGAGATTGTTGCTCGCGCCGGCGGCATTTACCGCAGCGGTTGGATGACCAATATCGGTGAGAAGGAGCGGAATGCCTTCAAGAAACACTCCAATGAGGCGGGCACTATGAATGATGTTTCAGAAACCGGAACGATCTCTATGGCACCCGGGAACGAGGCATATGCGCGGAATTTCGCAGACAATAATCCGAGGCCGATCATGCCGAAATCCAACAAAGTGTTCATTATACACGGTCACGATGAAGGAGCCTTGCAAAGCTTGGCCAGATTTCTGGAGAAGTTTAAACTGGGGGTCATTATCCTCAAGGAGCAGCCGAACCAAGGTCGAACAATTATCGAGAAATACGAGGCTTGTGCCGAAGATGTCGGTTTCGCCGTGGTGCTTTTGACACCCGACGATGTCGGCTCGGCCGCGAGAGCGAGCAATCAAGGACAGCGTGCCCGCCAGAATGTCATTTTCGAACTCGGCTATTTCGCTGGAAAACTGGGCCGTGGAAGGGTGTGCCTGTTGCGCAAAGGTGATGTTGAAATCCCGTCTGACCTATTTGGGATCGTTTACATCGACATGGATCCCGCCGAGGGATGGAAGACCGCCCTTGTAAAGGAGCTCAAGGCGGCCAAGCTGGATTTTGATCCCAATAGGATGTGGCAGTGAGCCAAACGACAGCGTCGCTGCCGACCTCAGGCTCACGCAAGCACTCGAGGCAGCAACATTGTACTCGTCAGCAGAAAAAATAAAAACAATGTGAAACACACGAGTTGCGAAACAATCTGATGAGGTTTGAGCCGGAACCAGAAGCCGAGGCCTGTGACTATCCCAACCGTGTTCCCAAGGAGATCCCAAGCGGTTATTTGCTGCCAGCGGATAAGCGACAGGACAACCGTAAAAAAGATCCAAAACACCCCGAGGCACACTACGAGACGTTCCGCCCAATCCAGCTGTTCTTTGGTTGAGGGCGTTCTTCTAAACTTCTCGAACTTGTTCCACAGGTGGCCCATTTTTCCATCCTAAATTTTCTCGGCAAACCTCCACAATCTGCGCACTTAATTATTGGTCTATCCGGGAGGAACGATGGGCGCTCTCTGCTGCAACGTGGCAATTATCCTTTACGAAACCCAAGACGGGCGGTTAATTAAGTGACACTGATGATCGATCGCGCAGAAAATTGCTGAACCGCTTACAGTTACTTGGAAAATCAGGAGAGCATGCGCCCTTAGCTTTCCAAGACCTTGCAGCCGATCCCTATTTCAATTTCTATGAAACGAATCGGGTGGCAGGCTTGCCGCGGACAGGATCAGTGAGAATGACATGGCACTTCGGGAAGATGAACAAGCTGCAGCAATAGCCGCCGACTGGGGTGTCGATGTCGAACTACTTGAGGATAGTGACTGGGAAATTGATTCCATCGACGGAAACGATGGCGAAGTGTACGGCTATCTAGTCCGCTTTGCCGACGACACCGCTCCGGAAACGCTCGCCCGGTTAGGCCTCGGGCTGGCCGTGTTTGAGCGTCGAGTCAGTATCAACGCTTTTGATGAAGCGGAACCAGATGAACCGGATGAGCGGGGCATTTCACGCCTCGGGAGTACAGCGACTCTCGCCGGCTCCTCCTTTGCAGGAAATTCGTTCGCCGTGGGCAATGGAGCGCAACGCCAGCCCCTTGAAGACGATAATGAAGAGTACGACGGCATCTCCTCGGTAGAGGAGCCTCTTCCCGATATCTCGGATTTCTTCGATGAGGACGAAGACGAAGAATTCATCCCTCCAACGCAGCGTTCGAACGACGACCGGCGCTCCTACTATATCGCGGACTCTCGATATACGCCCTCGCGGTTTCGAAAGCTGGCACGAGGCCGGAAAATCCAGGCAATGGTTCAATGGTTTCACGACCATTATGAGGACCCAGCAGTTCGCACCCCCTACGAGAGTGCCGAAGGTGGCTACCAGTGGATCTGGGGTGGACCGTACGATGCGCGCGAACAGATCCACGATCAATTTTCAGACCTTGCCGCAGAAGATATAATCGAGGCGGCAACACAGGAGGTCGAGAAGGACGGTCTGGTCGTCTGGGCGCCGAAAGAGAAGCCGGACGACTATGACCAACCTCAGTTTGATTTTACCGCCCCCCCTGCAAGGTGGCTCTGCAGGCAACAATTTCCGCGATGCCAACTTTTCCAACCTGGCGTTTGACCCCGGCGCGGTAGCCGGCCCCGTCAGGCCCGGCGACGAGCTCGAGGCACTTAAATCCGAAATGCGCGAACGCCTCGATAGCCTCGAAGTACTAATACGGCCGCAACTGAGCTTCGCGGCTAACAGGGGGCATAATCAGCCGCCCGAATTGCTCGAGATCGAGCGTCATATTTCTCAGGATCGCTTCCAGGACGTTGTTGCCGCCATCTCCGAAATCCGCCAGGAGAGCGAAAGGCTTACGCCACAACTTATCGATATCGTCGAGAAGGTTTCGCTGTTTCGGCGGATCGCTCAGTTCATCAAAACCGGTCCAGGCTTCGTGATGGGTGCGGCGGTATCGGGCATCATCGGGGATGCTGCGGTCGATGCATACAAGGCACATCAGCACCAGATCTATGAAGCACTCGTCCTCGCCTCGGATGCGGTAATGGCCTGGGTCAATCACCAACTTCCTTTCTGATAAACTTGGAAACTGCGAGATCGGACTGGGGCATAAGTCAACAGCGTGGCAAATTCCTGAGCTATCTCCGTGAGCGCAGACCCCAGACCGCACGGTGTCATACAAACTACCCTTCGATGTCGATGTAAGAGATACGGTTCTGCGTCTATCTGCGACCGCTAAGGACATTGCTTTGAAGAATTTGCGAGCAAATGCTTCAATCGTCCAGAGAGCGCCTCTCTTTTCCTGGTTTCGCATTCCCAAATCACTTCGACACGCCACCCAAGGCGTTCGAGATCGGCTATGTTTCGATGATCACGTGCCATATTGGCGTCGAACTTCTCACGCCAAAAATCCTGACGCGTCTTCGGCATAGAGGCCATTTTGCAATTCTCGTGCCGGTGCCAGAAGCACCCATGCACAAAGAGGGCGACATTTCTCGACGGCATGACGATATCGGGACTTCCCGGCAGATCTCTGCGATGCAAGCGAAAACGTCCGCCAAGCTCATGCAGTTTACGACGCACGATCAATTCGGGCTGGGTGTCTTTACCCCTCACCTTGGACATCAGTGCAGATCGCATCGGATCGGTCGTCATTGCCAATTCCTAAAGCGCGGAAGGAATAGCATTTGAATGCGTTTCAAACTTGGCGACTGTTCGGAGCTATTTGTTTCCGTATCAGTGCTTCGTGTCTGGCGAACGATATTTCGCGACGTGTTCAGAGAACAGCTCACCGATTACTTCTCCAAGTTTTACCGGAACGGCATTCCCAATCAACCGTCCAAGCTTATCGAAGCTGGCGCTTTTTTCGTCCGGCAAGAAAGAGTAGCCTTTTGGGAATCCTTGAAGCATTGACGCCTCACGTAGGCTGATAGCGCGATCCTGTTGCGGATGTCCGAACCGACCATTGCCGTATCCAAAGCACTGGGTCGTTATCGTGGGCGCCGGCGCGTCCCATCTCATGCGCCCATACACAGAAGGGTATGTCGCGCCGGTTTCCTTGAGATGACACGACGATCGCAAATCTTCAGGCCAGTCGCGCCAGGTGCCTCCCGGTACGGAATGACGGATCCTTTTCAAATTCACGCTGCTCAGCTTGCTCGCGCGATGCAGCGGATCCTTTGGATCTTGCCCGCCGGCCGCTAATTCCGGAAGGTCCCCGATCACCGATTGGACTGTTCGGAGTGGTTTTTCGAATTCGGGAATGGTTATGGGGCCAAGTCGCGATGCAACAAGCACAAGCCGCTTACGGGTTTGTGGCAGACCAATTGTTTGACATTCGACTACGCGCCAGTCGACCCAATAGCCTTTCAGTTTTTTTAGAAACAGATCGAAGACCGGTTGCTGCGCCAGAGGTGGGACGTTTTCCATCGTCACCAGGTCGGGTTGGACCTGCTCGATAAGATCGCCGAAATGCTCAACAAGTCGCCAGTCCTTGCTGCGGGTATCTCCCGCCGCGTCGCCGTGTTTCTGTTTTGCAGACCGAGAGTAGGTCGAAAAAGGCTGACAAGGCGCACATCCTGCAAGGAGGCTTACCTTAGCGCCTTCAAAGACACCCGCTACGATATTGGGATCGAGCGACGCAACGTCGGCCTGCAAAAATACGGCTTTAGAATTTTTCTCGATCGGGTGTGCGCAGTCTGGGTCGATGTCGACACCCATCCTGACGGATACTCCGGCAGACTGCAAACCGAAGGTCAGTCCACCAACCCCGCAGAACAGATCGACAGCAACAATTTCTGGGTGTTCTATTTTACGCATCGGCAGTTCTAAACTGTTTTTGAGTGATATAGTGTTCGAAGGCGGAGACCGCTAGAACAAGATAGTCGAGGGTAATCGACGCTAGTTCGGCGATGTCCGGCAGAGTCAGATCGTTTGCGCCATTCTCGAATGTCCGCCTACCGTGCGCGATGGCATTTCTTCGATCGGCTAGAAACTCGAGCGGCGTTAGATCTCGATACTTTGGCGATGCCTGAATCCTCGGAGCGATCTGAGCATTGAGCGGAAAGTTGACACCGAGCCGTCTCGAGAATTCTAAAATGACCTTGTCGGACCACGTCCCCGAAGGCTTCTTGAATTTCAGAGTTTGGATGGGTTGCCTTGCCAGCAGTTTCAAGGCCGCCCCATGAACGACGTCAAGGCGACTATCCTCGTTGCCATCGACACCGATTGCAGCATAGTGGCGAAGCCACTCCTTGACGGTAATCCGAGACCATTGCGCTGGCGGGATAGCCAGGACTTCCTTGCCTATCTCGTCGATAACCTTCGTCATAGTTGCCTCGACGACATTGTAGAGATGCACGATCAGACCGGACTTGATCGTCAGCAGATGACGTGCGGTCAAAGCCATCTCGCCGATCGAGATCGTATCTCCTTCGATCAATCGCCTGTCCAGCGCCGTCGCGAAGGCAAGGTGCCCGTCGAACTCTTGCCGTCGCTCCACTAGGGTCACTTGAAGGTCGCTCATTCTGCCAACAGGACCGATCTGCCCAGATCGATCCTTCCCTCGAGCTTCGAGCGAACATTGGCTCCATCGGAAACCACTAGCTTATCGAATCCAGCCTCCATCATCCTTGCCGCGACGACATCCGGTGCGACCTCCAGGTCCGGTCGCAGTCGCAAAGCCAATGCCGAACCGACAGCTATCGCTTCGAAGCGAACGCGCGGCACGGTGTTGGCAGTTTTAGACTTGCGAAAGCCGAGTGGGAAAGCTTCGGCTACAAAGCTCAGCATACGGGTAAACTCCTGCCGCATCGCGGGAATAATATGTTCGTCCGCTAATGCAGCTTGGTTTGCGTCTTTGAGATAGTCGTAAAGAAATTTCTTCGGACGATCGCGATAGCCTGGAAACCGGCCGTCGGGCGTGTCGTTCTTGTTGAGATAAGCAAAAAAGCGCGTCACGAGCTCTTCTCGCTCGCGCTGATTAACGGCGATCTCCGTCAATGGCGTAATCGCAGTAAACTGCTCGGACTCAGCAAGCTCCTGTATAAGACTTGTCACCGGGCCGGGGAGAGAACCTCTGCGGATCTCAGCCTCGTTCGCAGTCGTACCCATCCGATTTATGCGACCGAACATTTCCGCCCGGGTCGCAGGATCGGTATCGGTATCAAGCAGAATAGTTCGGATCGTTATATCTTCCAATTTGTTCTGACGGTCGCCTGGGAGGTCGGCAAACGAGAAACCATTCAGCTCTGGAATCAAAACGAGATCTCGAAGCCGCAGGTTTTCCTTCAAGAATGCGCGCATAGCGCGCATGCGTTGCGAGCCGTCTACGATCTCCATGCGACCTTCGGACGTTTGATAGAAAAACATGAACGGAATCGGCAGACCGACGATCAAGGACTCGATAAACTGCGACTGTTGTTCGCCGTTCCAAGCAAGGTTACGTTGGTACTCGGGCACAAAGTAGCGATCGGTGGTATCATCCTTGAACCGACTTACATACATCGAGACCGGATATTCGGCGACGTTGAATTTAACCTGCTTGGAAACGGCAATGACGGCTTGCTCGGCTGCAAGCTTCGCCTCTTCGCTGATTACTTTGCTCTTTTTCGCCTTGGCCATGGTCTTACGTCGTCTCAATTTAAATTTTCTAATACTGGAAAATCATGCACAATTATGCATGATTCTACCAGCGCTTAGCAGAAATGAGTTGTGGGCTAGTCGAACCATTTGAATGCGCCAATATCTCTCTATCCGGAACCAACGTCCTTCCAAACGACTGGCCCTTGCTCTTGGATTTGATATCGTCTGCAGCCTTTTTCTTAATCACCCCCCCCTCCCCGTCATCTCTCTGAGGCCGAGTTCCAAAACGATCCGCCGGGCCGCCTGCGGCGTCATTTCCAGCGTCTTGGCCACCATCCCGGCCGACACCAGTGGTTTTGCCATCACCAGCTCGACCAGCTCCAGCAGCTTTGAAGACGTCCGGCGTCCGTCCAGCTTTCGCTCGAACATCGCGCGCGCCAAAGCCAGCCGGTCATGCTCTTTCAGACCGAGTTCGGCGGCCGCGATCAGGCCGTGCGCGATGGCGAGCAACCGGGTCTCCCGATCACGATGCCGGCGCCGATCGACCGGAATAGTTTTCAGGCCAAGGTTGATGGCGGCGAGATGCGCGCCGGCTTGGCGCAGGAGCGACGCAGCGAACAACCGGCCGAGCCAGGGCGCATGCTGAAGGACGGAGAGTTCGTTCCAGGCATCGAGGGCGACGATGGCCTGTAGCACCGCCGGCAGATGTTCTGCTTGCCGCAACACACCGGGCCATTCGTCGAGCCTCGCGTCTTCGTCCCAATCGAGATCGTAGATCATCGGATCTTTTTCGGCAGCACCGCTGCCCGCGGCGCGGCCGGGCCGTGTTGCGCTCTCGATTGCCGCCTCCGATCGGGCCAGCACTACATCGATTGCGGCGTAGTCCACGCCGGGTAGACTTTCTACGTCCTCGACGACGTCCCCCTCCCCTTCCTGATCGATCGCGACCGCCCGCCGGATGGCATCGGCGGTCGCCGCCTCGCCTGTGTCGGCCGATGTGATCTCGGAGGTTTTCTGCAGCGTCCGAATGCCGTCGGCGGACAGCACCCAGCCGGGGAGTTGGGCTGCAATCCGACGGCGGGTGCGCAACACGTCGCGGGCGATGGTGAGTTCGTGGATTGGAGTGCGGATATCGCGGGTGGCGTCGTGCAGCACGAGGTCTTCGAGGTGCACCAGTTCACCATCGATCCACAGCGAAGCGCAGGCGTCAGCGAAATGCATGCGCTCGATCCAGCCCGCGCCGACCGGCGAGCGGGCGATATGTTCGTCGAGGCGGGTCCATGCACTCGTTGCGTCCGAGATCGGCCGCAACAGACTCTGGATGGGCAATTTTGCGAGATCGTAAGCCATTGAAATCACGGTGAATGGTTTGCTAAACGAAAACTATATGGCCATTAAGATTCATTAGTACCGATGGTCTGTAGTTGCGCTTTTAATCATCGATAACTAACAAGTATCGATTGCCAGGCTCGGTGAGATCCGCAGACCACCTCATCGTCAAAACGCATATCTTCTGAGGTTTCGCCTATCTTGGCTGCTTCTAGAGCATGTCCATTTCGCCTTATCGGCATATACAACTGTTCGTTTTCTTGCGTCTTGCGTGTTTGTACATGCTGGATTTACTGAGGTTTTTCCTGATGGTTTCGCCCGCGAAACGGTGTGGTTGGCGCGCCATATCGGTCTCATTCCAGCTGCCCTTTGACCAGTCTGACATGGGTGCCGTTGGCCCTGAGCTGGGCGAGCAGCATCGGCCAGACGGAGAATTCGCCCTTGGCCGCCTTGTCGGTGAGGGAGCGCAGATACCCGCCCGCCGAATTGATCTGATCAGCCCTTTGCAGGATGCAGGCCATGGCAATGGCGGCGTTTTCCTGGCCGAGCACCGCACAGGCCTCCTCATAGGCGGACGGGCTGACGCCGAGCATGGAGCGCACGACAATGGCCGCGCCCATCAGTT